>CAMWSP010000138.1 GCA_947176935.1 uncultured Porphyromonadaceae bacterium
CCCCCCCCCCCCCCCCCCCCCCCCCCCCCCCCCCATGTCTTTTCCGGAGAGGATGGCCCGGTCGGGGGCAAAGGGCCATTCAATGGCGAGGTCGGGGTCGAAGGGGGCTATGGAGCCTTCGGATTCGGGATGGTAGAGGTTGGAGCATTTGTATTGAAACACCGCCCGCGGGCTCAAAACGGCGAATCCGTGGGCGAAGCCTTCGGGGATGAACAGTTGCTCTTTGCCTTCGGCGGTGAGCTCTACGGCGATGTGGCGGCCATAGGTTGGCGAGCCCCGGCGGATGTCGACTGCCACGTCGAGCACGCGGCCTTCGGTGCAGCGCACGAGTTTGGCCTGAGTGAACGGGGGCTTCTGGAAGTGCAGCCCGCGAATGACTCCGCACACGGAGGCGCTTTCGTTGTCTTGCACGAACTCAATCGGGCCTACTTTTTCGGCGAATTCGGCCGAGTTGAAGCTCTCGAAAAAGTAGCCGCGGGCGTCGGTGAAAACGCGCGGGCGCAGAATTGCAATTCCTTTTATATCAGTCCAGATGACCTCCATAGTCGATGAGTTTTAGCAGATATTGGCCATATTGGTTTTTTGCCATGGGTTCGGCAATGCGGCGCAGCATGTCGGCGGAAATCCAGCCCTGAGTATAGGCGATGCCTTCAAGGCAGCCGATTTTCAGGCCCTGGCGTTTTTCGAGCACTTCAACGTAGATTGAGGCTTCGGCCAGTGAGTCGTGGGTGCCGGTGTCGAGCCATGCGAAGCCTCGGGGGAGGGTGAGCACTCTCAGCTGGCCGTTTTCGAGAAACTCTTGGTTGACTGAGGTTATTTCCAGCTCTCCGCGGGCTGAGGGCTTGATTGAGGCAGCGATGTTGACCACGCTGTTGGGATAGAAGTAAAGCCCTACAACGGCGTAGTTGCTGCGCGGGTTCCGGGGCTTTTCCTCGATGGACAGGCAGCGGCCTTGAGAGTCGAATTCGGCAACGCCGTAGCGTTCGGGGTCGTTGACCCAATAGCCGAACACGGTTGCCTGCGCATCGCGTTCGGCGCTTTCAACGGCCTGACGGAGCAACGAGGTGAAGCCTGCGCCATGAAAAATATTGTCGCCGAGCACCAGACACACCGAGTCGGACCCGATGAATTCGCGGCCGATGATAAAGGCCTGGGCCAGACCTTCTGGGCGGGGCTGCTCGGCATATTGAAGGTTGATGCCGAAGTCGGAGCCATTGCCGAGCAGGCGGCGGAAGGCGGGCAGATCGTCGGGGGTGGAAATCAGCAGAATGTCGCGGATTCCGGCGCGCATGAGCACCGAAATCGGGTAGTAGACCATCGGTTTGTCGTAGATGGGCAGGAGCTGCTTGCTGACTCCTTTGGTGATGGGGAAGAGGCGCGTTCCGGTGCCTCCGGCTAAAACAATACCTTTCATGAGGGCAAAGTTACGAAAAAAGTCGGCAAAGTGCAAAAGTAAACTCCGGCCGGCGTTTTTTTTGCACGTCGGCCGGAGTGTTTGTTTCCGGTTAGGGTTTGGAGGTTGTTGCGAGCTGTTTATAGAACTCTGTTTATCTGCCGATAAGCTTGGAGAACCATTTTAAGCCGCCAAATGAACCGGGGCGCACCACTTTGGTTTCCGAGGTGTTGCAGATGCGGCTTTTATAAAGGTTGAGTTCTTCATTTTCGGTCATCGGGCGGAAGTTGGTGAAGGTTGCCGGATAGCCGGTAACCGTTACCGTGCCGCCGCGGAATAGCCCGCGTCGCTGAATTTCGTAGACCGGTTCAACAATGACGTCAGCGTTGTTCTGGCGCATTAGTATGGCGTCGGCCTGCTGCTTTATTTCTGATGGCTTGATGGCACTGAAAGGCGACCAATTCCAGTTAACGGTGGCCGATGCTTTCTGCTTGCTGACGTTCATTTCGCCCACGGTTGTCGATATTATCCTTGCATCGACATTTGCCGTTGAGGCTTCATGGCTGAGAGTTGAGCAGGAGCTTAAAGCTGCTGCGACCGTCAGCGCCGCCAAGCCGGTTAAACAATTATTTTTCATAAGCAAGCAATTTGATTACTTATGACCTTTGCATTGGAGGCTTTCGGGGTTGAAGTTTGTGTAGGTTGCGGGACGGCCGCTAACCTTGACGTATTTTACTTTGCCACAGGAACGCTTGATTTCAAATTCCGGAGCAACGAGAACGTCGGCGTTGCCGTTCTTTTCGAGCAGAGCAGCAACCGCTGCAGCTTTAACGCTCTTTTCGCCTGCTTTACGCTGGGCAGCTGTGGGGTAGAGGGTATAGCTTGTGCGGGAAGCAACATTCATTTGGGCGGACATAACGCTTACGATTTTTGAATCGACGGGTTCGGTGTTTGCCGTGAAGTGAATCGAGGAGCACGATGTTGCGAACATGGCAGCGGCTACGGCTGCAATCAAAGAAAGTTTTTTCATGGGTGTGAGAATTTTGGATAGTGAATAATTAAGTAGATATGTGTGATGTATTAAGTTGATATGTGTGATGTTTCTACGTTGCAAATTTACATAAAAAGAAGCAGGTGTGTGTCATATTGCGCGGTTAAATTATGTTAATTTTTTGGGAGAGGAGGCGGCGGAGAGGGGGCTCGATTTTGGAGTTGACGGCTACGGAGAGGAGCAGGGAGAGGGTGAAGGTGGCGCAGATGAACAGGGGGCTTTGGGCGGGATTGACTTCGTGGCCGCAGAGGGTGAGTAGCCGCAGCGTGCCTTTGATTACGGGCTGGTGCATCATGTAGAAAACGAAGCTGAGGTTGCCGAACCAAAGCAGTGGGCGGGAGTTGAGAATCGAGGTGACGGGGCCTCCGCTGCGGCTGCCGAGGGCGAACACGAGTATGAGCAGCGACGACGGAAGCCACCAGTAGGAGGCCAGGCCATAGCGCTCGGGAACGGCGGAGTAGCCAACGATGGCGAGGGCATAGAGCGCCACTGCGGCGGGTTCGATGAGTGCGGCGAGCCGCCGAGATATGCGTTTTTCGGGCAGGGAGATGCTGCTGACTGCTGCATAGAGCGCCATTCCGAGCATGAAGTCGAGGCTTCGCATGAGCGGGTTGATGTAGATTATGGGGGTCAGCAGATGCGCCGGGAGCAGATGGATGATGGCGAAGTATGCGGCGAGCATGGCGGCCGACAAGGCGGCGAGTTTCGATGCGGTCAGCTTCCGGGTCAGCCTTATAAGCAGCGGGAATAGGGCGTAGCAGAACATGAGGTCTGAAAGGCACCACGAGGGGGCGTTGCAAGAAAAGTAGACGGTTTTTTGCGGCACCCAGCTCTGCAGGAGCAGCAGGTTGGCGGACCAGACGGCCGGAGTGTAGCGCCCGAGCCAGCAGTTGGTCAGCATGATTGCGGCGAGGAATCCGATCAGGTGGAGGGGGTAGATGCGCAGAAGGCGTTTGCGCATGTAGGAGCGCCAGGTGATTTCGCCCGATAGGATGCGGTGGCGGTAGCCATGAGTCATGACAAACCCGCTGAGCACCAGAAAGAAGCTCACGCCGGAGTCGCCACCGGCTGCGAATACTTCAACATGGTGAAGGAAAATGAACACTGCGAAGATTCCGCGCAGCGATTGGAGCGAGTTTATCATTGGCGGGATGGAATAAATTAGAGCCGGAGGCGGCTTTTGCCGACCTCCGGCCCGATATTGGCGGATGAGAAATTCTCAGATTAGTCCTGGTTGAGGTTTACGCGCTTGAAGCTGATGCAGGTCAGACCCTTTGCGCTCTGTTCCAAATACTGGCCAACGGTGAGGTTGCCGTCTTTGATGAATTCCTGCTCAACGAGGCAGTTTTCTTTGTAGTATTTGTTGATACGGCCTTTAACGATGTTTTCAATCATCTGCTCGGGGAGGTTGGCGGCTTTCTGGGCGCCTACTTCGGCGATGATTTTGCGAGCCTGCTCAGCCTGTTCGGGGGTGATCCAGCCTTTCGACATGTTGGATTCGATGTGGGCTTCGCTGTCGACGTGGGCGGGGTTGATGCCGGCTTTCGACAGGGCTGCGTTAACGGCTTTCTGAACCTGTTCCTGTTTGGTTTTTTCGATGGCTACGGCCTTTTCGCTTTCAATGATGCTTTCGGGCACTGCGTTGCGGTCAACAGCAACGGGGTTCATCGATGCAACCTGCATGGCAACGTCGCGGCCAACCTGATATTCAACGCCTTCGAGGTTGAAGCCGCAGATGGTGGCGAGCTTGTTGCCCTGGTGGTTATAGGAGGTGGTGGAGGGAGCTTCGATGTATTCGAAAGCGCCGATTTCCATTTTTTCGCCGGTTTTGCCTACTTCTTCAACGATGAGGTCGGCAATGGAGCGGCCGTCGAGCTGGAGGGCCTTGAGGTCGTCGAGGCTCTTTACTTTGTTGGCAACTGCGGCGTCGAGGATTTTAGTGGTCAGGGCTACGAAGCCGGCGTTTTTGGCAACGAAGTCGGTTTCGCAGTTCAGAGCAACCACAGCGGCGTAGTTGCCTTCGTTTTTGGAGAGCACGCAACCTTCGGCTGCCTGGCGGTCTTCGCGCTTGGCGGCTACGGCCTGGCCTTTTTTGCGGAGGATTTCAACGGCTGCTTCGATGTCGCCGTCGGTTTCGGCGAGAGCTTTTTTGCAGTCCATCAAGCCGGCGGAGGTGAGGTTGCGCAGCTTGGTGATTTCTGCCATTGTTACTGCCATAGTATTTCGGTAGTTGGTTTTTAGGGTTAGTGAATTTGTTGTTTAGAGCGAAGAGCGACGTTGCGGTTTCTTTTCGGATCCGCGCGTCGCTCTCCTGTTGGCCTGTTGGTCAGGGATGAAGTTTACTCAGCGGCGGGAGCTTCGGCAGCGGGGGCTTCGGCAGGAGCTTCAGCAGCGGGAGCTTCGGCGGCCTGACGGGCTACGCGGCGGCGACGGGGAGCAGCCTTGGGGGCTTCTTCTTCAGCCTGAGCTTCGGCGGCTTCGTTGTCGGCTTTTTCAACCTTGCGTTCTTCCAGACCTTCGTTCATGGCAGCGATAACGGTGTCGAGAACGAGTTCGATGCTCTTGGAGGCGTCGTCGTTGGCGGGAATAACGAAGTCGATGTTTGAAGGATCGGAGTTGGTGTCGACCATTGCGAAAACGGGGATGCCCAGACGAACGGCTTCGGCAACTGCGATGTGTTCCTTGGCAACGTCAACAACGAAAAGAGCGGCGGGCAGACGGTTGAGGTCGGCGATGGAGCCGAGGTTCTTTTCGAGTTTTGCGCGCTGACGGGTGATCTGGAGTTTTTCGCGCTTGGAGAGGTTGTCGAAGGTGCCGTCTTTGGTCATTTTGTCGATGGCGGTCATCTTCTTCACGGCCTTGCGGATGGTGGGGAAGTTGGTGAGCATGCCGCCGGGCCAGCGTTCGATAACGTAGGGCATGGAAATCGACGAAGCTTTGTCGGCGATGACCTGCTTGGCCTGCTTTTTGGTGGCAACGAAGAGAACTTTTTTGCCGCTCTTGGCTATGCTCTTGAGGGCGTTTGCAGCTTCTTCGAGCTTGGCGCGGGTTTTGTAGAGGTCAAGAATGTGAATGCCGTTGCGCTCCATGAAGATGTAGGGAGCCATTGCGGGATTCCATTTGCGTTTGAGGTGGCCGAAGTGACAGCCGGCTTCGAGCA
>CAMWSP010000139.1 GCA_947176935.1 uncultured Porphyromonadaceae bacterium
AGACTCCACAGCTCTGACTGTTTTGGAGCGGGAGGTTATGTTAAGGGCGCTCAAGGACATTCCTGAAGTGCTCCAGTCGATTGTTCCACAGTTAGTTGTGGAGATATTTAGAGGCGACAGCTTCCAGATTCTTGTTCCTGAAACCAAGTTGGCCGTAGAGGTCGCGATTGGTGTAAGGGCTTGGTTGCGCAGTCAGAAAATGGAGAATGCCAATGTGGTATTAGATGCTCGTCTGGCCGTTGGAATCGGTTCGATTGATTTTGAATCCAACAGTCTGGCCACCAGCGATGGTGAGGCCTTTCGCCGTTCGGGCCGGCTGCTTGACGAAATGACTCGTTCGCGGCTGGAAATAAGCACTCCGTGGGAGGCCGTAAATAGTGAACTGAAAGTGTCGACGGCGTTTGCCGACGATATTATTAGTTCATGGACTGAGAGCCAGAGCACCATAGTGTTGCAAAGCCTTTTGACTCGCGGCAGCCACATGGAGGTGGCCGGTAAACTCAACATATCGCGTCAGATGGTGACGAAGTCCCTGAAGATTGCCAAGGAAGAGCTTATCAGCAACTATATGAGCCGCTTTGAAACCCTGATTTCCGACCATATAAGGAAGAAAAGATGATAGCGATACTTTTCGGATTCATAGCGGCTCATCTGATAGGGGATTTTATTCTCCAGTCGGATAAGAACGCGCAGTTGAAATTCACGGCCAAGCTGCCTAAAAAGGTTGAGATTCTGGCCGTTCACAGCGCGTTGCAGGCGTTGCTTACCTATGTTTTCATCGCTCAATGGAGCGCATGGCCCATACTGGTTATTATTTTGCTGAGCCATTTTGCCATTGATTTCTTTAAAGTGCAGAGCGTCAAACGCGGTCTTACGGCATTTTTGTGTGATCAGTTTGCGCATTATGTCGTTATTGCGGGGGTATGGTGGGCGTTTTTTGTGCGCGGCGTATATCCGGTGGTAATCCACCCGCTGGCGGCTTCGTTTTTAATAAAGGCCTGTGCGTTTATAGCGGTATTGGTGCCGGTGTCGGTATTCATAAAGTTGTTTTTGGAATATGAGAAATGGATTCCTAATGAACCATCGCTGCAGGGCATGCCTAATGCCGGCCGTTGGATTGGTTTTCTGGAGCGCGTTCTGATTCTAACGTTCATTTTCAGCAATAACATTGACGGAATAGGCTTTCTGTTGGCTGCGAAATCAATTTTCCGATTCGGAGAACTCCGTCGCAGCAAAGATGTTAAGGTAACGGAATATGTTCTTATCGGTACACTCCTGAGTTTCGCGGCTGCCATTCTGATTGGTTTCGGAGCTGAATGGATTTCTTCGATAAATAATGAGCTGGTATGATTGATATTGACGGATTTTTTGAGCGGCAGCTCAGTGAGTGGCCCGAGGTTGCCGAGCGCTATGAAGCGCTGAATCGGGTGGAAACCAAGCGGGTGGGGGACTACAACGTGCAGTTCAATCCAGCGCGGGCAGTAAGCACTGCCGCTAAGGTCGATGCCGCTTCCATTGCCGCACGCCCTTGTTTTCTATGCGCCGAGAATCGCCCCGCGGTTCAGCTGGCTTTGGAGTGGGAGGATATGGAAATTCTGGTGAATCCTTTCCCGATATTTCCGGGCCATCTGACTATAGCCGCTAAGAACCACACTCCACAGTCCATGCTCGGTCGTGCCGACCAGATGCGCCGCCTGAGCCGCGAAATGCCCGGCTATACCATATTCTTCAACGGAGCGAAATCCGGCGCCAGCGCTCCGGACCATATGCACTTTCAGGCAGTTCCGAGCCGCTATATGAAGCCGACATCAATGGCTTACACCTATGAGCTGCCCGAGGCTGAGTTCTCGCCTGAAGAGATAGATTCGATGGTCAATATGGTCTGCACCGATGGTGTCATAACCGTTATTCCGCGCACAAAACATCGCCCAGATTGCTACGGAGACCTGCTGGTCAGCCCGGCGAGCATAGATTTGTGCGGCACATTGATTGCCGTTAGGCGCAGCGACTTCGATGCTCTGGATGCCGCGCGAGTGGAGCAGATTATCCGTGAGGTCACCTTTCAGGAGCCGCCGGTCTATGTCGGCCTGATAACCTCCGAACCGGAAATCGAAGCGAATCCTGATGGCACCACGACGGTCAACGGCATAGTCATAGGCAAGGATTTTCATTGGGAACGACGTCAGACCCAACGCTTTGCTGGCGAGATTCTGCTCCACGACGGCATGCTGATAAACCGCATCGGCATTGAGGAGTACCTGCGATCGGTGATTTCGTCGGAAATGTCGGCTACTTCCTCGCTCGAACTGCTTAAGGCTCATGCGGTTATTTCGCGCAGCTGGTTGATGGCGCAACTGCGCTCCACTCGCGCTTTGGCCGATCAGGGCGAGCCTGTTGCAGAACCCGCATGTAAAGAAAACGAATTGCGGCTGTGGTTTGACCGCGACGACCATGATTGCTTCGACGTCTGCTCCGACGATCATTGTCAACGTTATCAGGGGCTTACGCGCATAACCTCTCCGGCGGTTGACGCTGCTATTGAGGCTACCCGCGGACTCGTTTTGAGCGCCGGCAAAAAGATTTGCGACGCCCGGTTTTCAAAATGCTGCGGCGGGGCCTTCGAGCGCTTTGAAAGTTGCTGGCAGCCCGCGCGCCATTCTTATCTGAGAGCCGGACGTGATGCCAAGGCAGCTGATTTACCCGATTTGACCGAAGAAACCAACGCCCGGGAGTGGATTTTAGGCCGCCCGAAGGCCTTTTGTGCCAATACTCCGGCCGAAGTGCTGGGGCAGGTGCTCAATGACTTTGACCGGCAGACAACGCCCGATTTCTATCGCTGGACCGTTTGCTACACTCAGCAGCAACTCAGTGAACTCATAGCGCGCCGCTCAGGCATAGATTTCGGCGTGATTCAGGAGCTGCGGCCGTTGCAGCGTGGCAGTTCCGGTCGAATTGTCCGTTTGGAGATTGTCGGAACCAAGTGTTCGCGCATTGTAGGCAAGGAGCTGATTATCCGCCGCTGGCTATCCGAGAGTCATCTTTATAGCTCGGCGTTTGTTGTTGAACGTCAGGGTTCTGATTTTGTTCTTCGCGGGGCAGGGTGGGGCCATGGTGTCGGCCTCTGTCAGATCGGAGCCGCCATGATGGCTGACAAAGGCTATGATTTCCGCGAAATTCTTCAACATTATTACCCCGAAGCCGAACTTTGGCACGCCTTTTGATATTCTATAAGCGTGATGAATACCTACGAATATAAAGAAGCGGTTGAACGCGCCGTTTCTGCCGGGAACTTCCACGAAGCTTTCCGCCTGCTCCGAGTAATGCTTTCGGCCGATAGCTGGCGCTTGCGCGCCGACCTTGATGCGGCCGAAGAAGATTATAGCCGCATAATTGACTACGCCCTGAGCGGCGCTCCCGATCCAGGCCGCGGTGAGCAGATTTCAGCGCTGGCAACGCGCCTTTACAGCATCCTCGACATGCTGCTGCGCGAGAGCCTTGTGGCCGACCATAGCTCGCTTTATTTCAATGTTGTGCGCACTCTGCGTCTGCGTCGGGGCGAGCAGCTCGGCGCGCTGCTCGACGATTATAAGACCGCCCGGCATACCCTCGGCTCATTTTTCGGCACCAAGGCCAATGCCGAAGAGCAGCGCCGGCGCATCGAAGAGCTTGAAGAGCGCATTTTTGACCGCATCTGGACCACAACCCCGCTCACTTTCGATGAAATAGCCGCCATACGCTCCATAATGGGCGATGAAACCGTTGGCGACGGCGTAAAGTCAATGATTGTCGGCGCGCTGACCATGTCGCTGCTCCAGTTTTTCAGCGAACCGTCGTTGCGCCTGCTGCTGGAATTCGCCGACCTGGCCGGAAGCCTTGAAGTCCGGGCCCGCGCAACCGTAGGTGCCGTGCTCGTCATGGCGCGCTGGCCCAAGCGGTCAAACACTCCTGCCGTTGCTTCCCTCATTCAGGCTCTGCGCGATCTTGGCAGCTGGCAGCAGAATGTCGAGAACGTTATGATGCAGATTATCCGCACCGCTGACGTTGAAACCATAGCCGCCACCATGCGCGACGAAATCATTCCGCAGGTAATGAAGCTGCGTCCGGATCTGGAGCGGCATATCAAGGAGAGCGGTTTCGACCCGGCCGACATGGAGGCTAACCCCGAGTGGGAGGAGATGCTCAACAAATCGGGCCTGACCGACCGCCTGCGCAAGCTTTCCGAAATGACCGAGGCCGGCGGCGACCTTTTCTATCCGATGTTCTCCATGCTGAAAACCTATCCGTTCTTCAGCCATATTTCCCACTGGTTCCTTCCCTTCGATCCGGCCCGTCTGGAAGTCAGCAAAGCGCTTGGCCACGATGCTGCCCTGGAGCTGATGCTGGAGGAATCGCCGATAATGTGCGGCAGCGATAAGTATTCCTTTGCCCTTTCGGTCAATCATTTGCCCGAAGTGCAGAAGCAGATGCTGATGGGCCAGATTTCCGAAGCCGCCATGAACGGCCGCATCATCGGAACTTCAGGCATGAATCCGGATGAGGCGCTTTCAGCCGCCATCACCGCGTATGTTCACGATTTATATCGTTTCTTCAAGCTCTTCCGCCGCTGCGGTGAGTTTTCAAATCCGTTCGACAGCCTGATAAACCCCGTAGGTATTCCGGCGCTGAAACAGGATTTCCGCGAGCCCGGCAAGGTTCGCCTGCTCGGTGAACTCTATTTCAAACACAAGCATTTCAACGAGGCGCTGGCCTTGTTCCGTTCTCTCGAACCGGATTTGGAATTACATCAGAAAATGGGCCATGCCCTTCAGCGTCTTGGCCGGCTTGACGAAGCTCTTGTGGAATATGAGCGCGCCGAGATGCTTGCCCCCGACAGCGAATGGACCCTGAAGCGGCTGGCCCAGATTTCAAAGGCTTTGGGCCGACATAGAAAAGCGCTCGAATATTTTGCCCGACTCGAAAAGATTCAGCCCGATTCCGCCGCCGTGGCACTGCAGATGGGCCATTGCTATCTGGAACTGAACGAACTGCGCGAGGCGCTCCACTATTATTATAAGGCCGAATTGCTCGACGAAAAGTCAACGAAGGCGCTACGGCCGATTGCTTGGAGCGCGTTTCTCAATCGCGACTTTGAAACCTCCGAGCGCTATTTCCGCCGCATCCTATCGGAGTTGACGCCGACTCCCGCCGATTATCTCAACATGGGCCATTTGGCTTTGGCTCAGGGAAACATCCGCGAGGCAATGAATTTCTATTCCCTCAATTCGCCCGACACCGAGCTCCTTGCCGCCTCTTTGACCGAGGATCTGCCGCTGCTTGAGCGCGCCGGTGTCGACACTTCTATTATTCCTCTTGTTCTTGACTCAATCCGATATAAAAATGACTCAAAATAATCCTCTTCTCCAGCCGTTTGACACTCCGCCATTTTCTGCTGTCAAACATTCCGATTATCTCCCCGCTATCGAAA
>CAMWSP010000140.1 GCA_947176935.1 uncultured Porphyromonadaceae bacterium
CTTCATGAGCGTCTCGTGGGCTCGGAGATGTGGATAAGAGCCAGGCGCCACACGCGGTGCGATAGGTCGTTCCTCCGGCGCAGACAAGGCGAAACCAGCGGGCAGTTTCCGCACTCGCCCCTGAAGTTCATGCAGTCCATCGAGTAATGGCAGATGCCGGTAAGGTTCCACATATCGTGCATGACCCACACCATCGGAATACCGGCGCGACCGATTTTGCGCACCTGACCGAGCGAAACAAAGCCCTGATTAACCCACGCAAGCACCGCGATGTCGGGCTTCCAGGCAATCATTTCGTCAACAGGGCCGCTCATACCGAACGAGCCGGTCGATGCTTTAAACAAATCATTGCGGTTAAATCCGTTACCGGCAAAAACTTCAAGCCTTTCTGCAAGAAACGACAGTTTGCGCTCTCTCCGGCCGGGAAGTGTAAAGAATTTCACCTCATGGCCGATGTTTTCCAGCGCCCGGCCGAGCCGTTCGGTAACTATAGCAGCTCCGCCGGTGATTAAAGAAGTACTTAAAATCGCAATTTTCATCTCCTGCTAATCAATGGAATGTGTTCGAACTTCAACACCGCAAGTATGTAAACAATCAGCAGCGGAGTGCGCGCGGCCATGGTCAGCCACTGATTGCCGGTTTCAATAGCCGAACCGACAAAGTAGAGCAGCAGCGCGGCGAAGAAATAAGCGCCTATGCGACCCACCGGATAGCGGAGCGGAAACTTGGCGTGCCCGACGAAATAGCTGGCCAGCATCATCAGGCCGTAGCAGGCAAACGCGGCCCAGGCGCAGCCCATATAGCCGAAGCGCGGAACCAGCACAACATTGAGCATTATGGTAACTGCCAATCCGCCCAACGAGAACCACGTTCCCCAGATGGTTTTGTCGGTCAGCTTATACCAGAGCGAAAGATTATAGAACACGCCGAAGAAAACATCGGCAATCATAACTATCGGCACTACCTGCAATCCCGCGCGGTAGTTCTCACCGATAAATCGCTCAAGCAGCGGCAAATAAAACATAACTCCGAGGAACACCACCATGGCGAAGATAACAAAGAACTTCATGGCGCTCCTGTATGCCTCCATGCTGTCGTTGCCCTCCTTGCGGTATTGGGCGAATATAAATGGCTCATAGGCATAGCGAAACGCTTGAGTGAACATCATCATCACCAGAGCCACCTTGCAGCAGGCGCTGTAAATACCCAACTGGGCCATTCCGTCGGCCTTGTCGGCCACAAGATAGGGAAACAGGATTTTGTCGAGGTTCTGATTCATGTTGCCGGCAATACCGAGCACCAGCAGCGGGAACGAGTAGGCCAGCATTCGTTTAAGCAATTTGCCATCCATAGTCCACCTGAAACCGCGCAGCTCCGGCAGAAGCAACGGAAGAGTCAGCAGCGATGCGACCATGTTTGCAAAGAAGATATAGCCTACGCCAATCTTCGGGTCATAAACAACGAAAAAGAAAAACAGATTCAATCCTATATTTATAGCTATACCCACGCATTTTAGCACCGCAAACTTCAAGGCTTTATTTAAGTGGCGCAGATAAGCGAAAGGTAATGACACGAACGCGTCTATCGCCACCGTTATGGCCATCATCATGGCGTAGGCCGGATGCCCGCCGGTTTCGAGCACATCGCTCACCGGGTCGAGAAACAACGCCACCAGGACTATAAACGCCACCGAAGTCAGGGCCAGCGAAATCAGCGCCGTGGAGTAAACTTTCATCGGCTCCTTGAGTTTCTTGTCGTTAATGAAACGGAAAAAGCCGGTTTCCATGCCATAGGTCAGAATTACCAACAGCAACGCCACGAAGGAATATACTGTCGTAACAACGCCATATTCCCCGGTGAACAATTTGCGGGTATAAATCGGAACGAGCATCCAGTTCAAAAATCGTCCCACGATTGAACTCAGCCCATAAACTGCGGTATCTTTTACCAGTGACTTTACGTTTGCCATGGCGCAAAGTTACAAAATTTCATCCAAACTATTTCGGCTGTCGGGGTGTTCTATCATAAAAAATTGATTTTCTCAAACGTTTCGACTATGAAAACAGCTAAGATTGTGTTTCTTTTCGCGACCGGCATGGCATTGACGGCCTCGACATCATGTGGTTTTAAAAAAGAAAAAGAAACCGTTGCACCCCCTGTGAAGGTTACCGTGCTCCCGGTTTCTGATGTTAATATCGCCTCCGGACGCAACTTTTCGGGCACCGTGGTTCCCGGCGACGGCGCCGAGGTGAGCTTCCCGGTTCCCGGAACCGTCAAAGCCGTTTATGTCACCAACGGCCAGAAAGTCCACAAAGGCCAGTTGCTCGCCGAGCTCAACGACGGCACCCTGCAAAACAACTATAATATCGCGCAGGCAGCCCTGGCCGAAGCTCAGGATGCCTACAACCGATTTGAAAAGCTCCATAACGCCAAGGCCCTGGCCGACATGAAATGGGTTGAGGTGCAGAACGCACTGAAAACCGCGCAGAACTCTGCCGAAGTTGCCCGCCGCGCACTCGGCGATGCAAAAATCTACGCTCCGGTCAGCGGCATAGTTTCCGACAAGACCATTGAAGGCGGCCAAAACGTTCTCCCCGCAATCCCGGCAATGAAGATTGTGGCCCTCAATAACGTCAAGGTCGCCATCTCCGTACCCGAAAACGAAATCTCCGCCCTACCCGACGGCCTGAAAGCCAACATCACCGTCGAAGCTCTCGACAACAGCCGAATCAGCGGCACACTGACTGAAAAGAACGTTGTGGCCGACCCGCTCACCCGCACCTATACGGCAAAATTCACAGTCGATAACTCCAACGGCCGGCTGCTGCCCGGAATGCTCTGCACCGTGGCTTTGCCCGTCGACACCACAACAGCAGCCACAGCGACAATCGTTCTGCCGCCGCAGTCGGTACTCCTGTCGGCCGACAACCGCAACTTCGTTTGGCTCGCATCCGGCAGCAAGGCCGAGCAGCGCTTCGTAACCGTAGGCGACATTACCGCCGAAGGCATAGTCATCAGCCAAGGTCTCGCCGCCGGCGACTCGGTTATCATTGCCGGTATGCCCAAAGTCAGCAACGGAACACCAATAATCGCTCAATAGTAACCAAAAAATCGCAATTATGACCCCAAAAAACGCCCAAAATAACGCCCAAAATCCGGCTCCTATAGTCTCGATTGGCATCAAATATCGCAGCGTTGTTTTCCTCATAGCCACTGTGTTACTGGCATTTGGCATCTACGCGCTGGTCGTAATGGACAAAAACGAGTTCCCCTCCTTCACCATCCGCGAAGGCGTAGTTGCCGCCGTTTATCCCGGCGCAAACGTTGAGCAATGCGAACAGGAACTCCTTGAGCCACTGGAAGATTACGTGTTCTCCTACAAGGAAGTCGACAAGCAGAAAACCTATGCCAACGTAACCGACGGCATGGTGATGATATTCGTCGAACTCGACTCGAACATCAAAAAAACCACCGATTTCTGGAACGAATTCAAACACGGCCTGGAAATGCTCAAGCTCAAACTCCCCTCGGGAGTCCTTGCTGTAGAGGCAATTAGCAACTTCGGCGACACCTCGTCGATTCTGCTGACCATGCAGAGCGAGCAGAAAACCTATCGCGAACTCGGCGAATACATGGACGACCTCAAGGATCGCCTGCGCAGCATCCCCTCAATCAGCACCATGGACGTCTATGGCAAACAGGGTGAGCAGATTACGGTGGAAATCAACCCCGAAAAACTCTCGAAATATGCTATCAATGAAACCGCCTTAGGCGCAACGCTGATGGCCAAAGGCTTCCAGACAACCGGCGGCGCCCTGCGTTCCGGCACCTACACCCAGCCCATCTACGTCGAACGCTCGGTCAACTCGGTTCTCGACCTGCGCGAAATGATTGTATTCTCCACACCCGACGGCTCGGTGGTGCGCCTGGGCGACATTGCCGACGTGCGCCGCGAATATCCCGAGCCCACGAGCTATATAACCAACAACGGCACCAAATGTATTCTCCTGTCAATCCAGATGAAGGATGGCAACAACATTGTCGACATGGGCCGCGAGGTCAACAAGGTACTCACTGATTTCAAGGCAGAAATGCCCCAGGATGTAACCATGGTGAGCATCACCGCCCAGCCCGTTGTTGTCAACAATTCGGTCAACGACTTCCTGCGCGAGCTGCTCATCGCGGTTGTTGCCGTAGTGGTTGTTATCATGTTCCTGTTGCCGCTGAAAGTGGCGCTCATCGCCGCATCGACCATACCGATTGCGATTTTCATTTCGCTGAGCCTGTTCTATGCGTTCGGCATTGAGCTGAACACTGTAACGCTGGCGTGCCTTATACTGTCGTTGGGCATGATTGTAGATAACTCGGTGGTTATCATCGACGACTATGTTGAACTTATTTCCGAAGGAGTGGACCATAAAACCGCCACCCTGCGTTCCGGAACCGAGTTCTTCAAGGCCATTTTCTCTGCCACTTTGGCCATTTCAACTACTTTCTTCCCCTTCCTGCTGACCATTACCGGCATGTTCCGCGACTTCCTCAACGACTTCCCCTGGGCTTTGACCATTATCCTTATGGTTTCGCTGGTGGTTGCCGAAATGCTCGTGCCCTTCATCCAATATAAGCTCATCCGCGAACCCATCTACAAGCAGGAGCAGGAAGCGGTTGCTTCGGGCAAGAAAAAATTCTCGTTCTTCGTTTGGCTGCAGAACATCTACGACAAACTGATAACCCTCTGCTTCAACTGGCCCAAAACCACCATAGCCGTCAGCGTTATCTCCGTTCTGGCAGGCAGCTGGCTCTTCATTTCGCGCCCCATGCAGCTGATGCCTATTGCCGAGCGCAACCAGTTCGCGGTTGAAATCTTCCTGCCCACAGGAACTTCGGTTAAACGCACTTCTGAAGTGGCCGACTCGCTGGAAGCCATTCTGAGCAAGGACGATCGCGTTGTCAGCATCGCCAACTTCCACGGCTGCGCCTCGCCCCGCTTCCAAGCCACCTACGCGCCTCAGGTCGGCGGCCCGAACTTTGCGCAGTTCATCGTCAACACCAAGAGCAACGACGCCACCATCGAGGTGCTCAACGACTACACCGACAAATACGAACAATATTTCCCCGACGCCATTATCCGCTTCAAGCAGCTGAGCTATTCGCCGGCCGACCACCCGATTTCCATCCGCGTATCGGGTCGCGACCGTCAGGCCATCAAGGCCGTCAGCGACTCTGTGGCCGCCATAATGCGCACTGTTCCCGGCCTGCGCTGCGTGCGCTCGAGCCTCGACAATCCGCTGGTCGCCGCCAAGGTTGACCCCAGCGCCGTTCAAACCTCGCGCCTTGGCATGACCAACCTCGGAATCGAAGCCATTCTGGCAATCCGCTACTCATCGGGCGTGCCCGTGGCCACCGTCTACGAA
>CAMWSP010000141.1 GCA_947176935.1 uncultured Porphyromonadaceae bacterium
TTGGGGAAATTTGCGTTTATTTTAATTAACTGCTTTAAGATTGTTTAATAAATTGGTGAACTTTAGGTGTGTAGATAAAATGTTAATATAGATAAAAGCCTCGGAATTCCTATTTGCAACGTGATTGCAAGTGAAATTCCGAGGCTTTCGATTTTTAAATTTATAGAGTTTAATTTGTTAATCCTCATTCGTAAACACCACTGAATTTTTGTAAATTTTACTTTTAAATCTTGTGTAGCGATTTTAACAATTCTAAATTTTCGGAACGCAACGTGGTGTTTGCTTTTTCAAACTTTTTTATTTCGCATCCGTAAATCCGAGCCGGCTTAAAGGGCAGTTTTCTATTTGCTCGAAATTTCCGGTGCGTGGCAATGTTCGCTTCGAGGTTAGTAACCTCTTTATCTTTCAACGACTTTGGTTTGCAAATTGTTCACAAAAAATGCGTTTTTGGCCTCTGAGAATTGAATATTTGCCATCCTCCCCTACCTCAACCCTCATTCAGGCAATTCTCGGCAACAATATTCTCGAACCTCGCGCGTTAATAAGGAGATGAAACTCCGAAACCAATTTTTACTCACTATACTCACCCTGCTCTGCGCCCTACCCCTGAGCGCCAAAGTTACCATCCACGGCAAGGTCACCCACGGCGACGGCGACGCCAACGAACCTCTCGAGTTCGTGTCGGTGGCAGTCAAGGGTACCGCCATCGGGTGCTACACCGGCCTTGACGGCACCTATTCGCTGTCAGCGCCAGATGCCGACACCATAGCCGTGGTGTTCCACTGCATCGGCTATCACGACGTGACCCGCCAACTAATCGCCCCCAAGGGCTCGGTTACGCTCAACGTAAAGATGCTACCCTCGACCGAGCTCTCCGAACTCGAAGTTACCGAATTCCGAAAACAAACCGACGGCATGCAGCGCATCGACCATCAGGCCTACAAACTCGCGGCCGATGCCAGCGGCGGCAATGTCGAGTCGCTACTCACCACCATGGCCGGCGTTCATTCCTCAAACGAAATGAGCTCGCAATATTCGGTGCGCGGCGGCAGCTACGACGAAAACTCAGTTTACATCAACGGCGTGGAAATCTATCGCCCGCAGCTCATCAGCTCCGGCCAGCAGGAAGGCCTGTCGGTCATCAATCCCGCCATGGTCAAGGAAGTCAACTTCTCCACCGGCGGCTTCTCTGCCGAATATGGCGACCGCATGAGCTCGGTGCTCGACATCACCTATCGTCAGCCCGAATCGTTCGAGGGCCAGATCGCCGCTTCGCTCCAGGGTGCATCGCTCGCCATCGGCCAGGGCACCAAACGCTTTTCGCAGCTCCACGGCATTCGCTACAAGCGCAACAACTCGCTGCTCTCCTCGCTCGAAACCCAAGGCGAATACAACCCCAACTACTTCGACTACCAGACCAACCTTAACTTCCGCATCAACCAGCAATGGAAAGTGTCGGTGCTGGGCAACATCGCCGTAAATAACTACGAATTCAAACCGCAGACCCGCGAAACCAACTTCGGCACGTCGGCCGACGCCAAGCAGTTTACGGTTTACTTCGACGGCCGCGAAAAAGACCGCTTCGAAACCTATTTCGGCGCCGCCATGCTCAACTTTCGCCCCAACCGCGCCAACGACTTCACCATGCTCGCTTCGGGCTACTACACCAACGAGCTGGTCAGCTACGACATTTCCGGCGAATACTGGCTCGACCAGGCGGGCGCCGGCGAAATCGGCGGCGAGCTCGGAGTGGGCCGCTACAAAGAGCACGCCCGCAACCGCCTGCGTGGCTCGGTGTTCACCCTGTCGCTGCGCGGCAACACCGGCCTCTCCGACCATAACCTCAGCTACGGCCTGAGCTACAACATCGAAAAAATCCAGGACCGCCAGAAAGAATGGGAGCTCCGCGACTCCGCCGGCTACTCGCTGCCCTTCGACCCCGACGCCGTCAAGGTGATCTTCAACCAGTCGTCGCGCAACGACGTTGCCACCTCACGCCTGGCCCTGTTCGCCCAAGACTCATGGCGCATGACCTCCTCGCTGGGCTACTGGACCATCAACTACGGCGTGCGCGCCTCCTACTGGAGCTTCAACCGCGAATTCCTCGTTTCGCCCCGCGCCTCGGTCGGCTTCGTGCCCGAACAATACTCCGGCTGGGCCTTTCGCTTCGCAACCGGCCTCTACTATCAGTCGCCATTCTACAAGGAATATCGCCAGCCGGTTCAAGACGCCAACGGCAACAACATAGTTCAACTCAACAACAACATCAAGTCGCAGCGCTCGCTCCAGTTCATTCTCGGCACCGACTACTCCTTCCGCTCGCTCAACCGCCCCTTCAAGCTCTCGGCCGAAGCCTACTACAAAGCCCTCGGCCGCCTGATTCCCTACGAAATCGACAACCTGAAGCTCAACTACTCCGGCGTTAACGGCGGCAACGGCTATGCCATGGGGCTCGACTTCAAGCTGTTTGGCCAATTCGTTCCGGGCAGCGACTCCTGGATATCGTTCTCGCTGATGAAGACTCAGGAAACGCTCAACGGCGTCAAGGTGCCCCGCCCCACCGACCAGCGCTACTCCGTGGCCCTCTACTTTACCGACTACTTTCCGCGCTTTCCCAAGCTGAAATTCTCGCTGCGCGGCATCTTCGCCGACGGCCTGCCCGTGACCCCGCCCCGCTCTACCCGCGACAAAGGATACTTCCGCACCCCGGCCTATAAGCGCGTTGACATCGGCCTGAGCTACGCCCTGCTATCACCGCGCGCCGAAGGCCAACAGCCGCGCACCGACTTCTGGCGCCACTTCAAAAGCATCTGGCTCGGAGTTGACTGCTTCAACCTGCTCGACATCTCCAACGTCAGCTCCTACTATTGGGTAACCGACGTCAACGACATTCAATACGCCGTGCCCAACTACCTGACCCGCCGCCAGTTCAACGTGCGCCTCACCATCGACTTCTAAACAGTCTCGATGAGGTGACAGTAACAGCCTCAAAAGTAAAATTCTATTATAATGGCGATACCATAGTGTATAATGCCGATGCGTTTATTCTTGCCGAGGGTTCGATGCTTGACGCTCTGATTGAGCAGCTGCCCGGGGTGGAACTCAAATCGAACGGACAGATATTTGTGAAGGGTAAGAAGGTCGATAACTTATTGCTTAACGGCAAGGAGTTTTTTAACTCTGACCGCCGGCTGCTATTGGATAACTTGGGTGCATATACGGTCAAGAATATCAACGTATATGACCGTTTGGGCAAGGACAGCGAATTTGTAGGCCGAAAAATCGGCAATGACTCCGAATATGTTATGGATGTCAGACTAAAGAAGGAATATTCCAGAGGCACAGTTATGAACGTGGAAGCCGGAGGGGGCACGTCAAGCCGCTGGATGGGACGCCTGTTCGCGATGCACTTCGGCAGTCGTGACCGCTATACCCTATATGCGAATGCAAATAACCTTAACGATAACCGCAAGCCTGGACAGGCTGACTCGTGGACACGAGGTTCGGTTCAGCCGGGCGAAAAACGCGAGGAGAAAGCCGGATTTGATTATTCGGTTGAAGCCACTGACAAGAAATGGGATATTTCCGGTAATGTTGAAGGCTCGGATGAACGCTCAGTTTTGACCAAAGACGTTTACCAACAGAACTTTCTGCCGCAAAACGACACTTATGAGCGTATGGCAAATTACAGCCGGACAAACAGATGGGCTGTAAGCACCGGCCATAATTTCTATACAAAATGGAAATGGGTTAACCTGAGAGTCAAACCATCGTTCAGCTATTCGGCAGGAAATACTCTCGGCAGAATCGAATCCGTAACCGCTGCAGATGAATCCTATCAGGATATAGTAAACAGCACGCAATGGAATAACAATTCCCGTTCACATAACCTACGGACAACACTCGACCTGACCTCAATTATCAAATTCAAGTCAATACCAGATTTTATTGAACTGAACGCCGGCGGTGCATATCAGACTGAATGGGCTGAGCAAAATAAGATCTATTCAATTGATTATGCGGCTTTGGGAAATAATGAAAGTCAGCATCAACTCTATAAAAATCGCCCTAACAGATACCTATCCGGTAATTTTTCAGCAAAATACTATTATAGTTTGCCGGGGCCTGTGAGTTTATCACTGAAATATGGAGTTACATATCTGCGAGATAAAAATACGTCGGACATGTATCTTGTTGAGCGCATTGCCGAAGGAACGGGTAATGAGGCTATAAAGGACCTATATGCCGAGATTCCTGACCTGAGCAACAGCTATCGAAGCACCCGGCAGGAAATCGGGAATATCTTGACGCCATCCTTGAATTACAATTCATCCAATTTCTGGATTCAATTCAATATGCCGATAGAACTGCGACATCAAACATTACATTATGAGCGCGGAGGACAGATTTTCAATATTAAACGAAATTCCCCGGTTTTAGGCATAAACGATACCTTCATCAGTTGGTACAACAGCGATAAAACCATACACACGTGGTTTCGGTATAGTTTAACAACCGACCTACCGTCATTAACATCTCTGGTTGACATTACGGACAATACCGACCCACTGAATATATTCGAAGGTAATCCGAGCCTGAAGAACGCCTATAACAACATGGTTGACTTTAGCATTGATTTCGGGCGCAAACGGAGCCACGGCATTGGAATTTCAGGTGGAGGCATAGCCAACTCGCTCGTTAACGGTTATGTTTATGATGCACGGACCGGTGTAAGACGCTATAAGACCTACAACGTTAACGGCGATTGGAACATATCGGGCAGTATCAGAGATGCCTTCGAGTTCGGGCGAGGCAAAAGTATGTGGCTACAACTGCTGACCGATGTTACATATCATAATGCGGTTGATATGATAGGCGAAAACGGGATTGCGGCCTCAAAGAGCAACGTAAGAAACCTGAATATCTCCGAAAACATCTCTTATGAGTGGAGATTTGCCAAACACAAAATCGGGGCAAAAGTTTCAGGAATGTGGCGCCACTCCACATCGCCGGACAATATCGGTTTTACGAATATAAATGCCGGCGATGTTTCCTATGGTCTCACCGGGCTTTTCAAACTCCCCGCCAACTTCGAAATCTCAACCGATATAGGAGCTAACTCCCGCTTCGGCTACAATTCCGCGCTGGTTAACCGCACGGAAATTCTTTGGAATGCCCGCATCAGCTGCGCACTCGACAAAGGAAGATGGATTATCGCGCTCGACGGCTACGACCTGCTGAACCAGTTGCGCAACGTAACATATACCGTCAATCCTCAGGGCCGAACGGAGGTGCGCACCAATACATTGCCGCGCTACGCGATGCTCCACGTTCAA
>CAMWSP010000142.1 GCA_947176935.1 uncultured Porphyromonadaceae bacterium
GCGGTCGTAGGATATGCCGCCAGAGAATTTTTCGGTCAGGGGGCGCTTTTCGCTGTAGCGGTCGGACATCACCGGCTCGCCCGGATTGGGATTCGCGCCGCCGAAGTGTTGCGCGTAGAGGGTGCGCGAGTCGGTCCAGTCGTTGGCATACTGGCCGCTGGCATGGATGCGGAAAAGGCCGCTCACGGCGGGGTGGCGGAAGGTCATGCCGGTGTTGAGTTTCGCGCCGAACCAGCCGGGGTTGGAAACGGAGTTTGTTTGCAGGCGGGTTAGCATTATGTCGTTGTAGCGCTTGGAAAAGGGTCGGGCAAACACGGAGTCGAGCGTTTCGGTGCGGCTGCTCTCAACGGGCATTTCGTTGAAAGTGGCCTGGCGGGCAACGGTGCGCACATCCTGAAGAATCCAGTCGATCGACGGCGACAGGTGAATGAACGTATGCTCGGTTTTGAAGTGGAAATAGTGGTTTGACCGCAGGTGGCGGCGCTTGTCGGTCTTGTAGTTGCTCGAGCGGCGGTAGAGGTCGCCGGTGGGGTAGAACTCCGTCGATGCGGTTTCGGAGCGCACGTCGTAGGTTTCGTGGGAGTATATCGCGTTGCCGCTGGCGCGGAACTTTTGGTCTTTCTTCTCGTAGAGGTAGTCGATGCCTCCCATTTCCAGTCGGGCGTCGCCCGGCATGCTCCAGCCCCCGTTCCAGCGGCCGTCGGTTCCGCCCTCGGAGGAGTCCTTGACGTTGTTGGCGTTGAAAAACGCGCTCAGGCGCAGCGTTTCCGAAAATCCGAGGCCGAAGAGCTTGCCTTTCCAGCGGTTGTCGGTGCCGTAGCCGGCCTCGGCCGAGGCCATCCAGCCTATGGAGAATTCCTTTTTGAGCTTCACGTCCATGACCAGATTTTCTTCATCCTCCCGGCGCGAGAGCTTTTGCGAGGATTGAGTCAGGTAATCGTCCTCGGAAGCTTTGTCGTAGACCTGAACGTTCTTGACCGTGTAGGCCGGCAGGTTCTTCATGGCCACCTCCATGTCGCCGTTGAAAAAGTCCTTGCCGTTGATCAGTAGCGACGAAATCTGGCGGCCGTTCATGGTTATGCGGCCGTCGGCATCGAGCTGAACGTTGGGCAGCTGGCGAATCAGGGCGTCGAGCATCGAACCTTCGGCGAGATTGAAAGCATTGGCGTTGTAGACGATAGTGTCGCCCTTGACAACCATTTTGATAGCCGTGGCCACGACCTCCACTTCGTCGAGCGATTTTTCGCGCACCGGCTGCATGGAGACCGTTCCGATCCAAACGACCGTTTGGTCGCGATATTTTCGCTCGAATTCGCGGGTGACCGGCTCGAAGCCCTCGCGGTCGAGAGTGAGCATGTAGCGGCCCGGTCGACCGTCGATTAAGGCGCGCAGTTCGCCGCCCGCGTCGGTCATCATGTCGTCGCGGTTGCCGGCAAGGAGTTTATAGCTCAGGGCTGCGGTATCGCCCAGCGCGGCGATATTTATGGCCACCGAATCGAGGCCGGTCCATATGGCGGAGTCGCCGCGGGTAACGTAGCCTCGCAAAATGAAATTGCTATCCTTGGCCGCGGCCCCGAACCAGCAACACGCTGCGAGCAGAATGCAGAGAAGATGGCTTATTGGTCTATGGCTTATTGGTCTAATTGGTCTCATTGGTCTAATTTCTTATTGGAGAGTTATATTTTTTGCGCCTTAAGGCCTATTGCTTATGAGTGGAGCGGTAGTCAAGTCGGCCACGAGTCATCTGCTCGCGGATACCACCGGTCTGCAAGAAATCCTCTTTGGCCCGGTCAATCAGCTTGCGCAGAAAAACATCAGTCTGATGAATCAACGTAATGGCAAGATTGCAAACCATTTCGGCATCGCATTTTTCGAATAAGTTCCTGTAGTAGGCCGATTCATTATTGCCGGTGCAAATAGCCCGCAATTTCTCCAGTCGAGGGTTGCCAATAACCCACCGGTTCATATCGTTTATGCGCAGATAATCCTCATAGTCCAGCAGCAATTCCTGCAACGAAGCTTTGGCTACATTAAGCAGTTTGATTTCCGTTTCGCGTGAAGTGGTTGAGGCGGCACACCCTTCCGCAATATTCTGCTTGCCGCTTCTGGCCGCCTGCACCATTTGGTCAACAGTCCTATCCCCTTTAGCCAGATATTTGCGGGTAAACAGGACGGTGACATCATAAATGCACTCCGATTTCTGAAAAGCAATCAGATTCCGATAATTACCCCGCTGAGGAAGGAAGGTCGAATTCGGCATAATGGGGGATTGGGTTATTTGAGTTTTTGGAGGAGGGCGGCGAGGGCGTAGAGGAGGGCCTGGAGGGCGACGATGAGGGCGGAGGCGGGGACGTTGACGGCGGTGGCGAGCAGAAGGCCACCGATGGAGCCGATGGCGCTGACGGCGACTGCGGCGGGAATCATGGCGCGCAGGCGGCGGGTGAAGAGTTCGGCTGTGAGCGGCGGCAGTGAGAGCATGGACATGAGGAGCATCATGCCGACGCAGCGAATCATCAGTACGATGCCGACGGCAATAAACAGTGTCATCAAGCCGTTCCAGAACCAGGCTCTGATGCCGATAACGCTCATGAAGTCGGGGTCGAAGGCGCAGGCCTGAATGCGGCGGAACCAAATGGTGATGACGATTATGAGCGCGGCGGCGAAGGCGCCGAGCAGTTGCAGGTCGAGCGAGGTGATGGTGAGGATGCTGCCGAAGAGGAAGGCGTTGAGTTCGGGCACGGCGCCGGGCGAGAGGAATACGAAGGTTACGCCGATGGCCATGCCTGCGGCCCAGACAATGGCTATGGCGGAGTCTTCGCGGACGTGGCCTCTGGCGCCGAGCATCTGCACTCCCAGGGCTGACGCTATGGCAAAGACCATGGCCATTATCAGCGGGGGCCAGCCCATGAAGTAGCCGAGTCCGAGTCCGCCGAAGCAGGCGTGGGTGATGCCGCCGGAAATGGAAACCAGGCGGCGGGTGACTATGTAGCTGCCCAGAATGCCGCCAACAATGCTGAGAATGGCGATTCCGAGCAGGGCGTTGCGGAAGAAGGTATAGTCGAGCAGTTCAAGCATCGGCGGCGGGTTCGGCTGGTTCTTCGATGGTGAAACCTATGGCGCGCAGGTGGTTCCAGAATTGGGGGTAGGATTTGCTGACTACCTGGGCGTTGTTGATGCGCAGTCCGGGGAAGAAGAGTGCGGCGGGGGCGAAGGCCATGGCCATGCGGTGGTCCTGGTAGGTTTCGATGGGTTCGATGGTTTCGCCGGGGTCGAAGCGGGCGCCGAGCCAGTTGAGGGTGCCGGGTTCGGAGGCGTCGGTTATGAATCCGAGTTTCGACAGTTCCATTTGCAGGGCGGCTATGCGGTCGGTTTCTTTGATTCGGAGGCTTTCGAGGCCGCTGAAGCGGAAGGGGAGGGAGAGTAGGCAGCAGGTAACGGCCATTGTTTGCGCCAGGTCGGGGTTGTTGGAGAAGTCGACGTTGAGCTGCGAGCCGGCGTCGGGGGTGAGTTGCAGCTGCAGGTCGCCGTTGGGGAGGAGTTCTTGGCTCAGGCCGGTCACTGCGAAGAAGTTGCCTACGGCTGAATCGCCTTGGAGCGATTTGCGGAAGAGTCCGCGCAGGGTTACGGGTTCGGCCGATATGGCGGCGATTTCGAACCAGTAGGAGGCGGCGCTCCAGTCGGCTTCGACTTCGGGGAGCGTGGGCTGATAGGGGGCGTGGCCAACGGTTATTTCGCCGATGGGTTCGTTGAAGGAGGAGCTGACTCCGGCCTGCTGCATCATTTCGAGGGTCATTCGGATGTAGGGGGTGGAGATGATGCGGCCGGTGAGGCGCAGGGTCAGGCCGTTTTGCATCGTAGGGCCTATCATCAGCAGCGCCGAAACGAATTGGGAGCTGACCGAGGCGTCGAGTTCAACGCTTCCGCCTTCGAGCATGCGACCGCGGATTCGCAGCGGCGGGAAGCCTTCGGCTCCGGCATATTCGATGTCGGCGCCGAGCGAGCGCAGGGCGTTGACCAGCGGGGCGATGGGGCGCTGACGCATGCGTTCGGAGCCGTCGAGGGTTATGTCGCAGCCGGGGCGGGAGGCGAAATAGGCGGTTAGGAAGCGCATGGCGGTGCCTGCGGCGCCAACGTTGACGGTGGCGTTCGGTGAGGCTTGGAGTCCGGAGAGCAGGGCGTCGGTGTCGTCGCAGTCGGCAACGCGTTCGGGCAGTTTGGCTCCCGGGGTGAGGGCGGCGATTATGAGCTGACGGTTTGATTCGCTTTTGCTCAGCGGGAGTTGAACCGGCTGCTGCTCCAGCATTTCGGGCGGAGTTATGATGAAGTCCATTGGCTTTTGGTGGTCAGTAGGTTACGAATTAGGGACGCGCCGGCGGCACGTCCCTATATATCTCTTTTGGGGGAATAACGGAGAACCGGGTTATTCGGCGTATTTCTTGACGATAACGGTTGCGTTGTGGCCACCGAAGCCGAACACGTTGCTCAGCGCTGCATTGACGGTGCGTTCCTGGGCCTGGTTGAAGGTCAGGTTGAGGCCTTCGGGGAGGTTGGGGTCAACGTCGTCGGCGGCGTGGTTGATGGTCGGGGGAACGATGTTGTTTTCAACGGCCTTGACCGAGAAGATGGCTTCCAGAGCGCCGGTGGCGCCGAGCAGGTGGCCGGTCATGGACTTGGTCGAGGAGATGTTGATGTTCTTGGCGTGGTCGCCGAACACACCTACGATAGCTTTCAGTTCGGAAACGTCGCCAACGGGGGTTGAGGTGCCGTGGGCGTTGACGTAGTCGATGTCTTCGGGCTTCATGCCGGCGTCTTCGAGGGCGTTGCGCATGGAAAGCATGGCGCCGAGGCCTTCGGGGTGGGTGGCGGTGATGTGGTGAGCGTCGGCGCTCATGCCGCCGCCAACAACTTCGGCGTAGATTTTGGCGCCACGGGCTTTGGCGTGTTCAAGTTCTTCGAGAATGAGGATTGCCGAGCCTTCGCCCATAACGAAGCCGTCGCGCGAGGCGGAGAAGGGACGCGAAGCGCCCTGGGGGTCGTCGTTGCGGGTTGACAGGGCGTGCATGGCATTGAAGCCGCCCACGCCGGCGGGGAAAATTGCGGCTTCGGCGCCGCCGGTAACTATAGCGTTGGCTTTTCCGAGGCGAATGAGGTTGAAGGCGTCGATGATTGCGTTGTTTGACGAAGCGCATGCGCTGACGGTGCCATAGTTGGGGCCGTGG
>CAMWSP010000143.1 GCA_947176935.1 uncultured Porphyromonadaceae bacterium
CGGCAACGCTGTTGGAGGAGTACCCCCAGTAGCCTTCGCCCCACTAGCAAGTCACGTTGGAGATGCCGGCGTGGCTGACGGCGGCGGCGAACATGGGGGTTAAAGTCTGGAGATATTGGGTCATGAAGCCGCCGTAGGATGCGCCGAGACAGCCGATTTTGGTTGAGTCGACGAATTCGTTGGTGCGATAGAACTTCTGAACGCCTTCGATGATGTCGTTGGCGGTGCGCTTGCCCCAGGCGTTGACGTGGCGTGCGGAGAATTCCTGACCGTAGCCGGTGGTGCCGGAGGGGTTGACAACGTAAACAACATAGTCGCGCGAGGCGAAGAGCTGGGGAGTGTAGGGCTGTGTGATGGAGCGCGATGTAGGCGAAGTGCCGCCGTAGTAGTAAACAATCAGCGGATATTTCTTCGATGCGTCGAAGTCCGGCGGGTAGCAGATAACGCCGTCGATTTCGGTGCCGTCGGATGCAGTGAATGTCCAGGGTTCAACCTTGCCGAGATTGATTTTGGCGAGGTCGGCGGCGCGCGGGTCGGCCAGCAGGGTGTTGCGGCCTTTCTTCAGGTCAAGGATATAGGCTTTGCCGGCGTAGTGGTAGCCGTTGCCCATATAGGCGATAGTGGCGTTTTCGTCGTCGCCCATCGTTGCGGAAGATATGTTGTCGATTTCGGTGGGAAGGAGGGTGTATGCGCCCGATTTGGGGTTGAAGGAGTAGAGGTTGTGGCCGAAGCCTTCTTCAACGAGGAAGTAGATTAGGCCGTTGGTGTTGTTCCAGCTCACAACGCGGGTAATTGACGGGTCGAATTCTTTGGAAATCGGGGTTACATTGCGGGTTTCCAGGTTCATGATGTAGGCCTGGATGTCGAAGTCGTTGGCAATAGGGTTGTCGCCGCAGTTCTTGCCGAGTTCGTTGAACGAAGAGGGGGAGCCGAGGAAAAGAACTTCTTTGGCATCGGGCGAGAACATGGCCGAGGTGAGGAACGACGGGCCGGGAGCAACGAGAGTGTCGACCGCCAGAGTTTCAGTGTCGAGGATATAGAAAGTGTTGCGGTAGAAGGGTCGGGTGGTGGGGTCTTCGGAGTGGTTGGAGCAGAGCAGCTTTTTGCCGTCGCGGCTGATTGACCGGAGCGAGGTAGTGTGGTTGCCGAAGGTCAGGCGCTCGGAAATGCCGGTTGCCGGAGTGTAGCGCATAATGAAGTAGCGGGTGCGATAGCCGGGCATGCGGTCGTCGGGCGACGCATAGCGGCGCAGAGGGCCTTGTTCGCTGACGCCGGCTTCGGTGTGGGTGTAGTAGAAGCAGCTGCCGTCGGGGCTCCAGGTGAAGCTGTTGGTGGGGATGCCTTCGGCCAATACTGTCTGCGCGCCGGTAACCGGGTCGATAGTTACCAGGTCGAAGCCGTCGGCGGCCTGGGTGGTTATATAGAGGGTCGAGCCGGTGGGCATCCATTTGGCGCCCCAGGCGAGGTTAGCGTTAATGACCTTGCCGGTTTTGAGGTCGGTGAGGGTGGAGTAGGTGTGGGAGCGGTCGAAGGAGTAGCGGTTCCAATATTGGGTGATGAGGTATTTGCCGTCGGGGCTCATCGAGAGGCTGCTGACGCGGTTGCCGAACTCGGTGTCGTCGAGGTTGAAGCGGCGCAGCAGGTCGGGTCCGAAGGCGAGCTTGGTGTTTTCGAACGAAGCGTCGGGAACGAACGTTGCCTCAAAGGTTGGAGCGGCGATAGAGTCGCCGGCCAGAGCAAGGAACTTGACCGTTATGTTGGCATCGCGTTCGGGTTCGAGACGCAGAGCCGCAGAGGCTTCCGAAGCGGGCGAAAGGGAATCTTTCTGAGCGGTGAGTTTCGAGCTGATTTCCTTGCCGTTGAGCTCGATGATGAAGGGAAGCTGAGATTTTACTTTAAGCGAGCCTTTGGCGAAGCGTTCGGAGCGAAGGCGGGTTTTCAGCATCTGAAGGGTGCCGTTTGCAGCGGGTGAGCCCTGAAGGGTGATGACGCCGGCGGTATCGGCGGTTACCGGGGTGATTTGCAGGTCCGGACGAAGGCGCGACCTGAGCAGGTCGGTGGGTTTATATTTTTCGCCGTTGGGGGCGATAGAGTCGTTCATGAACGGAGTGCGGACGGTGATGGGAGCAGCGGCACCCCATTGGTCAATCTTCAAGTCGGCTGCGGCAGAGAAAGCGGATGCAGCTGCCAGAAGCGTAAGTAAAGGTTTAATCATCAGTTTATTGGTTGAATGTGACAATGGTTTATTGCCCTCAAAGATACGAAAAATCCGCCAATTCGGCAAATTTTTAGCGTCGGGTGGCAATAACCGTGGTCACCAATCCGGCAATCAGGGCCATAGCGGCCACGGCCGGGAGATCGAGAGCCTGAAACTGAACCGGGTATGCCTGAATGCTGAGTTCGGCGGAATTGCCAACGAGTTTGACCCAGCCGAAGTGCTGCTGGCCAAGGCTTAAGGCGGTGCCGCCGACAAGTCCAGACAGTGTGCCGATGCCGGTTATCAGCACTCCTACAATGGTGTAGATGTTGCGTATGTTGCCATCGGTGGCGCCCAGGGCGCGGAGCATGGCTGCGTTCGGCTCTTTTTCGATGATGAGAAGCGATAGGGAGGATATGATGTTGAACGAAGCTATCAGCAGAATGAATCCCAGAAGCAGAAAGGTCATCCATTTTTCCATGTTGACAATCTGGAAGGTTACGCCCTGGCGTTGCAGCAGCGTTTCAACCTTGATGTCAGGGCCGAGAATCCGCTGCGCGGTCTCGATGGCGGCGGTTTGCGATTCAGCCGGGTAGATGTAGATTTCCGTGGCTTCGTTGTTGAGCTGCATCAGGTTGGCAGCGGTGGAGTAGGGAACGTAGACAATGTCGGCATCGAGTTCGGCCTGGTTGACTATGTAGGCGGCCGACGGGGCTATTGTGTCGGCACGGAACGCCGTTATGGGATTGGCAGGGTTGATGCGTCCGACTCGGCGCGGCATGTATAGTTCCAGCAGCTGTTCGCTGCCGATAGGCAGCTCCAGAGCGTTGGCCGTTCCAACGCTGACAACGCCCGGAGTGCGGCCGGGATAATATTCCTGCCAGGGAATTCCGGCGGGACAAATGGAGTCGAACATTCCGTAAAGCTCTTGCCGGATGCCCCGGAGCCTGACAGCCTGCTGCCGGCCGTTGTGGATGGCCAAAGCCCGCTCTTCAATAACCGGCGACGCCTTTGCTATGGCCGGGTCGGCTTGCAGAATGGCTGCCAGAGAGTCGGCCGAGGCTATGGTTTTGCCCTGAGCGGCTATGGCGGTGAGCGGCGGTTCGAGCGCTGACAAACGCTCGGAGATGAGCGAATGGAAGCCGTTGAAAACGCTCATGACCACTACCAGAGCGGCAGTGGCCAGGGCAATGCCGCCCATCGCCACCATTGAGATGACGTTGACGGCAGAGTGTGATTTCGGCGCAAAGAGGTATCTGAGCGCAATGCGGAAAGCTACCAACTATTCCTTCAGAGGTTTCTCGCCGAGAAGTCGGTCGATGTTTTCAAGATAGTCGATAGAATCATCGAGATAGAACTGCAGTTCCGGGCAGCGGCGCAGCTGGAAGCGCACGCGCTGGGCCAGTTCGTAGCGCAGGGTTTTGGCCGTGCGGTTAACGTTTTCTATCACCGATCCGGCCTGCTCCGAGGGGAACACGGAGAGGTAGGCCTTGGCGATGCTCAGGTCGGGCGATACCTTGACGGAGCTGACCGATACCATTACATTTCCGATTTTCGCCGTTTCGCGGCGGAAGATTTCGCTGAGCTCCTTCTGAAGGAGGCGCGATATTTTAGCTTGACGTGTTGTTTCCATGCTTTAAAAACGCTTTTTAGTCGCTCATGGTTCGCAGCAGTTCGTCGTTGCTCTGCGTGCGTTCCATGCGGTCCTGAATGAATTCCATGGCTTCGATGGGGTTGCGGTCCGAGAGGAAGCGGCGCAGAATCCACATGCGGCTGATGGTTTCCTTGGGCAGCAAGAGGTCGTCGCGACGGGTTGAGGACGCCATGATGTCTACTGCGGGGAACACGCGCTTGTTCGACAGCTTGCGGTCGAGCTGCAGTTCCATGTTGCCGGTGCCTTTGAATTCTTCGAAAATCACTTCGTCCATTTTCGACGAGGTTTCGGTCAGCGCGGTGGCTATGATGGTCAGCGAGCCGCCGTTTTCAATGTTGCGCGCGGCACCGAAAAAGCGCTTGGGCTTCTGCAGGGCATTGGCGTCAACACCGCCGGAAAGGATTTTGCCTGAGCCGGGGGCAACCGTGTTGTAGGCGCGGGCCAGGCGGGTTATGGAGTCAAGGAGAATAACCACATCGTGGCCGCTCTCAACCATTCGCTTGGCTTTTTCAAGCACTATGCCGGCTATTTTCACGTGGCGGTCGGCGGGTTCGTCGAATGTCGAGGCGATGACTTCCGCATTGACGGTGCGCTTCATGTCGGTAACCTCCTCGGGGCGTTCATCAATCAGTAGAATCATGATGTAGGTTTCGGGATGGTTTTCGGCGATGGCGTTCGCTATGTCTTTGAGCAGGATCGTTTTACCGGTTTTGGGCGGGGCCACAATCAGTGCGCGCTGGCCTTTGCCTATGGGAGCGAACATGTCGACCACGCGGGTCGAAAGGTTGGTAGTTGCGGGCGAGCCGCACAGGCGGAACTTTTCGTCGGGGAAAAGCGGCGTCAGGTGTTCGAAGTTCTGACGGTCGCGAACGTAGCGCGGGTCGCGGCCGTTGACCGAGGTGATTTCCGACAGGATGTAGTATTTTTCGCCTTCGTGGGGCGGACGCACACGGGCGTCGATAACGTCGCCCTCCTTCAGGCCGAACTGCTTTACCTGCTGTTGGGAAACCAGAACGTCGTCGGGCGACGGCATATAGTTATAGTCGCTCGAGCGCAGGTAGCCGAAGCCCTGAGGCTCCAGGTCAAGCACGCCGCTGGTGGCGATTATGCCTTCATATTTTGCGGGCTGCTCGGCCTGACGCTGGCGGTCTTTTTTATTTTTCTTGTTATTGTTGTTTTGCTGCTGTTGCTGCGGCTGCTGCGCTTCGGCCTGCGGCTGTTCGGTCTGCTGGCGTGGAGCAATGGGTTCGGCTTCGCGCTCGCGCTCGCTGCGCGGCTTGAACTGCTTGCCGGTGGCTTTGCCAACGGGGAAAAACTCGCTCAATCCGGGCGATGACGGAGTGTGAACC
>CAMWSP010000144.1 GCA_947176935.1 uncultured Porphyromonadaceae bacterium
CACCGGCAACGTAGAGCGCAGGGCGTGCGTCAATCATCGAGGTTTCCTTGGTAACATTGCCAATCAGAATGCCTACGAAGATGGGGCAGATGGTTGCAGCCAGAGAGTTGCAGGTACCACCGAACTGAATGAGCTGGTTACCCTTGTTGCCACCGCCGCCCAGGGTGTTGAGCATGGGGTTTACAACGGTGTTGAGCATACACATGGAGAAACCGGCAACGAGAGCGCCGATGATGTATACCAAGAAAATGGTATTATTCTCTGTAAGATAGCTCGAAGCGAACATGATGGCCACGCCGAGCAGGCCAACGAGAACGGCCGAGATAGCCGAGAATTTGTAGCCGCGCTTCTGAAGGAGCATACCGGCGGGAATGCCCATGATAGCATAGGCGATGAAGTTGGCTGCGGCGCCGAGCTGGCTCTGGAAGTTGCTCAGGCCGAGCTGGGCTTTCAGAATAACGCCGAAAGGATTTTGGAAACCGGTCACGAATGAAATCATCGCGAACAGGAAGAACATCACGATGATAGGCAACGTGTAGTTCGGTTTGCGAGCTGAAGTCGACATAGTTACTTTTAAGTTTTGGTTAGGTAAGGATATTTTGGTTTATGTTAATTGAGTGCAAAGTAACGAAAAATTCAGGCGCCTTGCAAGTTTTAACCCCGAATTTTTAGAGTGAAAAGCTATAAACGAGGGCAATCGTGTGGCGCATATCGCCGTCGTCGGCATCCGACCGGTCCGTGTAGCGGTAGAAAATCTCTAGATCGTTGCGCTTGTCGAGCTTAATTTCAGTTCCGGCAGCGATGCGCCATTTATCGCAGAATCTGGCGCCCGCTGTGCGGTTGCGGGTGTGGTTCACGTCGCTCAACTGCGAATAAAGCTCGAAGCTGGCAAACGGAGTGAAGCGGCATTTCTTATAGGGCTTATATTCCGCCTGCAACCGTGAGCGCAAAACATGTTTGCTCTTGCCGTTGATGGTTTTGTTGCCCCACGGCATACCGTCGTTGAACTGCGGCACCCGAAATTCCGGGCGATGCGTGTACTGATAGCGCTCTCTAAGCGAGAAGCTGAATTTTTTCGAAGCTTTCCATGTGCCGGTCAGGCCTGCGCTGACGCGATGTTTTGAATTCCAATACGACGGCATGGCATAGCCATCCGAGGTGAACTCGCTCAGAGTCTGCGACTGTATAAACTCATAGTCAGCGGCAACTTTCAGCCACTTCCAGGGCTTCCAGCCGAGCGAAACATCGGCACTCCACTGATCGGCATTGTCAAACCAATCCATCGAGCGGAACTCCACGCCGGCACCCACGCTCAGCCGCGCCGGGAGCTTAAACGAGGCTTCCGCGCCGAAAAGCAGGGTCTGGGCCGAAGCGCAGAGTCCGGCCGACGCCATCAGCATCAGAGCTATAAGCGATCTGCGAATCATTGTCCGTCCTTGGGGAATTTCAGCAGAGTATCAACGGTATTGGTGCCCGGGTCAACAGGATGATAGTAAACCTTGAGCATCGCAGTGTCGCGCAGGAAGTCGATATGACCCACCTCTACGCGCTCTATATCCAGGCCGGTACGGGCCTTAAGATCGGCGAGCAGCTCTTCGTAGCGCTCGGGGGCGGTCATTTCGGGGCGGTCGTAGAGAACGAGTTTGCAGGCAACATGCCTAATCCACTTATTGCTCTCGCAGAGCCATATCCATCCGATAAACAGCACGTTGGCCACCAGAGCCTGCACCAGATGCGACGCCAGGGCGTTGATAACCGAAATAGCGATAATCACGAACAGATATGTCATTTCGCGCACCGGCATTGACTCTGTCCTGTATCGGATAATACCGAAAATCGCAAACAAGCCCAACGCGAAGCCGACTTTCAGCTTCACTCCGCCAAGCAGGAATATCAAGAAGAAAATGCTCACTGCAATCAGCGAGAATGTGAAATAATAATCCTTGCGGCGGCTTTTGGGGTAATAAAGCAGATGAATGATAACGGTGACCACTATTGCGTTGAACGCAAAGCGAATCAGCAGTTCCCACATATCAACGGCATTGAAGCCCTGCGGGTCAATCAGCGACCACAAGGAATTCGAGCCGGCTACGGGAGCGGTAATTGGTTCATTAAGTTCTTCCATGGAATATTGATTATGTTAAATTGGCGAGTTTGGAAACGAAGCGCAGGCGCTCCTTGAAGCGATTTGTTTTGAGCGACGGATTTGTCAGCGCCATGCCTATGCAGTATTTGCTGAAACCGCTCTGATGAATGCGCAGTTGCTTGAGCATGTCGAGAATCGGAGAGTGGGTCAGGCCGTCGCGCTTCACCTCAATGATTACGAGCGGACCCATCGACGCATCGAGGCCGGTCTGCTCATTATGAAACTTCAAGTCCAGGTCAATGGTCAGGCGCTCGGTCATGGCGTCGTTGACCAACGTTATGCGGCGGAAAGCGTTCGACAGCTGCGGCATCAAGCGATGACTGCCATAGATTGACTTCTGAATCAGGAATACGCGATAAACCTCGCGGTCAAGGTCTGGCGTACGCTCCCCGCACTGAATGCGCTTTTTATCCGTGCGACCCTTGTTGTTTTTACGCTTTACTTCGAGGAATTGCACTCCGGAACTTTCATAGCGGCGCACTCTGATTTTCTGGCGGGCTTTTTTGCCGCGCTGATGCTGGGCATACATTTCGCACTGCGGGGTGTCGAAATATAGCGTCGTGTAGGGCATCATCTGCTGACCCTCGATTTCCTGAATGGAATATCGGTCGGCAGCCAGGGCGAGCAGGCGCTCAAGGCGGTCGAGAGTAGTAACGAATTTCGTGTCCACACGATTCATGAGCTTAACCTTGCCCATCTGTTCGAGCGACACGGAGCGATAGCCGCTCAGCAGTTCCTCTAACATCGTCGGCAAATTTACAAAACATTTTCCAATTCTCCAAATCTCCCGTTCGCTCCGCGGTTAGGCATGCGTTTCCTTATATTCATCCCAAACGCACTGCGCCAGATACCGACTGCTGCGACAATGCAAATCAGCCACTCCTTCCTCTATCAGAACAGACGTGTCTGAATTATAAAATATATCTGCGGCCAGCTCCAGCGACACATTGAACATTGCGCTGATACACTGGATAATATCTGCGCATTTATCGCCGCGCAAAACCATTTTGCTTTCTTCCGTCATATCTGTCTGCTTTCGATATGCTTCAAACAAGTATCCAACATTGCCTGACTCCGAATACAATACTGCATGTTCGGTTTCTCAAACTTTAGCAACCCGAGGGTCTGCTCATCGGTCAACTCTCCATGGAAAAAACGGTCAAGCGTACGGATTACCTTATCATTGGCTATACCTCCGAGAACCATATCATAGCTGAATTCATCCTTTCCGGCACGACACTTCGATATAAAATCCAGCCAGTGACCGTCATATAATTCAAATTCCCTCACCTTCCAATCTGATGAATCAAACTCAAATTCATAAACATTTATCCAGGCTTCCTGATTTCTGCGTTTGAAGCGCTGTGCATAGCTCACCGCCTGATCAAAAAAGGGAGTAAGATAAAATCCTTTCCCGAAATCAAGATTATCCCGGGAATGAACGACATCAGGGTTCGGCACGGCCACATTAGAAGAGTGATATAGTTTCATTCCGTCAATACTCCTTTCTCCTTCATATAATCCGTCAGATCATCCATCAGATAGCTGGAGCTGAACGTATGCAACACATCGTATGAAGGCACGATATAGCCATATAGTATCCCCGACTTTTGAAGTCGACGATACACCTCCCGCTGCGGCAGCTTGAGCAAATCAGCAAGTTTGCTAATACAATATGTTACGAACTCAAGTGTCTTTTTATCCATTGCGCTTAGATGCGGTCGAGAACGGTTTTGACGAGGTCGGCTACGGCGTTTTTATATTGGGGATTGGCAGTGTTGTTATAGCGGTTTGCAATGATAGAGCACACGGTCATGGCGCGGTGCCCCATGAGCCGGGCAAGACCCTGCAAAGGAGCGGATTCCATTTCATAGTTGGTGATGCGGCGGTCATTGAAGCGGAAAGCCTCGATGCGCGCGTTGAGGTCGGGATTGGCAAGATGCAGGCGCACTTCGCGACCCTGTGGGCCATAGAAGCCAACGGCGGATATGGTATTGCCGCGCACCATGTCGTCGCGACCTATACGCTCAACCAGCGATGAGTCGGCATCAACAACATAAGGCTTGGCCCAGAGCGGATTCCAGCCGGTATGCTCACAGAGTGCGCGCTCGAATTCCAAATCGGCGACACTGTTGCGGCCGGCATAGTAGTTGAGAACGCCGTCGAACCCGATGGCTTTTTCCGCGATAACAGGCGTACCCAGGGTCAGTTCGGGCTGGAGGGCGCCGGAAGTGCCGATGCGCACAAGGGTGAGCGAGCGGGGTTCCTCGCGGACCTCACGGGTCTTGAAATCGATGTTGGCGAGTGCATCGAGTTCGGTAACGACTATGTCGATATTGTCGGGGCCGATGCCGTGGCTCAGACACATGATGGGCTTACCCTGATAGGTGCCGCCTATGGTATGGAACTCTCGCGACGACACCTCGAAGGTCCGCGTGTCGAAAAACGAAGCGACCATGTCAACGCGACCGGGGTCGCCTACAAGGATTACTCGGTCGGTCAGCTGCTCGGGGAGCAGGTGGAGGTGAAAAACGGAACCGTCGGGGTTGATTATGAGTTCGGAAGGAGGTATTATGCGTGACATTTGTATATATGGTATTTTTAAGGTTATGAGATTCTAAGTTGGGCATCACACCCGCTGATAGCGGCCACCGGGCAGCGCGAGCACCAGGCCGCGGAATTCCATATCGATCAGAATCGACATGAGTTTGCTGACACTGAAGCCGGTAGCGGCAGTGAGCTGGGCAAGCGAGGCATTGGGGTTCGCACCCAGATATTCAACAATCTGCGATTCGTCGAAGTTCAGCTCTATGGGCAGTTGCGGCGAATCGCCCTCGGCGGGCAGAGTGCGCATGGGCCAGTTTTGGGCGCGACAAAGGTCTTCGGTGTCGCGGATAAGCATGGCGGTCGAACCGGCAATAAGGCGGTTACATCCGGCGGAATATGGGTCATTTATGCGGCCGGGCAGGGCATAAACATCGCGGTTATAGCCCAGCGCGAGGTTGGCGGT
>CAMWSP010000145.1 GCA_947176935.1 uncultured Porphyromonadaceae bacterium
AACCCTCCCTCCTGCCGTTTGCCGTTTCAACTTTTTTTATTAACTTTGCAAACGGAACTAAAGACTAAAACCAATGATTAGCAAAGCAATAAAAAGTTTGATTCCCACCATACAGGAATTTATGGCCCGTCAGCCAATTCGCCGGGCCTGGCTTTTTGGCTCTTGCTCGCGAGGAGAAGAATCACCTGAAAGCGACATCGACATCCTCGTTGACTACGATAACTCTAAAGGAACCGTATCGCTGTTTCAGATGGGCGGAATCCTGATGGATCTCTCCGACCTGCTGGGCCGCAGGGTAGACCTCGTTGAAAGCAGCGGTCTGAAAGATTTTGCCCGTGCCGGCGTTAATAAAGACAGAATCCTGATATATGAGAGAACCTCTTAAAATGGCTGAAATTATTGGCGAAGCATCCTATAAAATCACAAAAGAGTTCAAAGCCTCTCATTCCCAAATTCCTTGGCGCCAGATTGAAGGCATGCGCCATATACTGGTCCACGGCTATTACTCCATCAGCCCGGAACTACTCTGCGACGTTATCCGCAACGACATTCCCACCCTTATCCCGGAGCTGCAGAAGTGCATTGACGAACTGACCTGATTTGCAGGATTGCGGAAATTTTCGTAATTTTGTAGGTGACTTTATAATTTTTTTGACCTTATGAAGAATATTTTCTTATTTGCTCTCACCCTCTGCATGTCGCTATCGGCCGCCGCTCAGGTGGTCACCGAAACCCGCACGCCCAAGAAAAACGAAAATACCAACCTCTACGAAAAAGTGCCCGAAGAAGGCAAATACGTCGGCTATGCCGGCATAGAAATCGCTTCGCCCGGAGCCTTTGGCGACGGCGGCGCCAACTTCGGCTTCACCACCGCCCACGGCCTGATGATTAACGAAAGCATCTTCGTTGGCGGCGGCCTCGGCTACATTGCCGACTTCTATAACAAACAGGGCCTGTTCCCCGTGTTTGCCGACGGCCGCTACTTTTTCCGCTCGCAGTTCCAGCGCCGCATCTATCCCCACATCGCCGCCCGCCTCGGCGCCCTGATTCCGACCCAAGGCAACGTTGGCGTCATGGGCCAGCTTGCCATAGGCCTGCGCGTTCCCTTCTCCGATAGCTTCGCCATGAACATCGAAGTCGGCCCGCAATATGGCACCCACTACGAACGCCAGCATGCCATCGGCGAGATTTCCGACAACGGCTCGCCCTTCAAATCCAACGGCTACCGCTTCGCATTCTTCGGCCGCGTCAACTTCGAATTCTAATTCCCAATTACTAATTTCTAATTACTAATTAAAGGAATGGCCGACGGATACCTCGAACGCAAAATGGAAGATTACCTCGCCGGTAAGCTCAAACCTTCCAAGAAAAAGCCAATCAAAAAACCAGCCAAACAATCTTAACTCAATCCATTAAATCAAAATGAAAGCTATCTTCTCAGTCGCTGCCGCCGCAATGGCCCTTCCGGCTGTGGCCCTGGCCAAACAAAGCGGAGAAATACCCCCGCAGACACCCAACCCCGACGCTCCGCGCTATAACATTGTCTACATCATGACCGACGACCACACCGCGCAGATGCTCTCGGCCTACGATACCCGCTACGCACACACTCCCAACCTCGACCGCCTCGCCCAGAACAATGGCGTAAAATTCAATAACTCATTCGTTGCCAACTCCCTTTCCGGCCCTTCGCGCGCCTGCATGATTACCGGCAAGCACTCCCACGGCAACGGCTTCTACGACAACGAAAGCGGCCGCCCCTTCGATGGCTCCCAGCCCACCTTCCCCAAATATCTCCAGAGTGTCGGCTATAACACCGCCCTCTTCGGCAAATGGCATCTCATTTCAAACCCCACCGGCTTCGACACCTGGCGCATAGTTCCCGAACAGGGCGACTACTACAATCCCCGCTTCATCAACCAGGACGGTTCCCGCTCCGTTGAACACGGCTATCTGACCAACCTCATCACCGACTACTCGCTCGACTGGCTCGAAAACGGCCGCGACAAATCCAAACCCTTTGCCCTGCTCATCCACCACAAGGCACAGCATCGCAACTGGATGGCCGACACCTGCAACCTCAAGCTCTACGAAGACAAAACCTTCCCCCTGCCCGAAAACTTCTTCGACGACTACGAAGGCCGCCCCGCTGCCGAAGCTGCCGAAATGCGCATCGCTTCGCCCCACGACATGGACATAGTCTACGACCTGAAAATGCTCAGCACCGACTCGACCAAAAATACCCGCCTGACCAAAACCTACGAAGCATTCGTTGGCCGAATGGACCCCGAACAGCGCAAAGCCTGGGACGACTTCTATAACCCCATCATCAAAGAATTCTACGACTCCAAGCTCGAAGGCAAGGAACTGGCCGAATGGAAGTTCCAGCGCTATATCCGCGACTACCTGAAAACCCTCAAGAGCCTCGACGACAACGTTGGCCGCGTTCTCGACTACCTCGAAGAACACAACCTGATGGACTCCACTCTGGTCGTTTACACCTCCGACCAGGGCTTCTACATGGGCGAACACGGCTGGTTCGACAAGCGCTTCATGTATGAAGAATCGCTCAACACCCCCCTGCTCATGCACCTGCCCAAAGGCCTCAACGCCAACGGCGAAATCAACGAAATGGTTCAGAACATCGACTATGCCCCCACATTCATGGAAATTGCCGGCGCCAACATCCCCGCCGACATCCACGGCAAATCGATTCTGCCCATTCTCCGCGGCGAACACCCCGACAACTGGCGCGACGCAATCTACTATCACTACTACGAATACCCCGCCGAACACTGCGTGAAGCGCCACTACGGAGTACGAACCGACCGCTACAAACTCATGCACTTCTATAACGACATTGACCGCTGGGAACTCTACGACCTTCAGGAAGACCCCACCGAGATGCACAACATCTACGGCCAGGAAGGCACCGAAGAAATCACCCGCATGCTCCGCAAGCGCCTCCACGAGCTCCAGGAAGAATACGATGACCCTATCCGCTTCAAATACCCCATCAAGGAAAACTAAATTAAGCTTAACGCTTGGCAACCGGGCGGTCGAATTCGACCGCCCGGTTATTATGGGAATCGTTAACGCGACTCCCGATTCATTCTATGCCGGAGCGCGGAATGCCTCGGAAGCCACCGTTGAGCGGCTGCTGGCCGAAGGCGCCGATATGCTCGACATCGGGGCGTGCTCCACGCGCCCCGGAGCCGACCCCGTGTCGGCGGCCGAAGAGTGGCGCCGCATGGAGCCGGTGCTGAAAGCGGCGCGACGCCTTGCGCCGGAAATTCCGATCAGCATCGACACCTTCCGTGCCGACGTTGCCCGCCGCGCCCTCGATGCCGGAGCCGACATTATCAACGACATCAGCGGCGGCACCTTCGACCCCCTGATGGACCGCCTGGCAGCCGAACGCCGCGTGCCCTACATCATAATGCACATGCGCGGCAACTCCTCCACCATGCAAACCCTGACCGACTATGACTCCCAAGGCGGAGTCACCGCAGCGGTTATCCGCTTTCTGGCGCGCCGCATCAGCGAGCTGGCCGACATGGGAGTGAAAGACATTATCGTCGACCCCGGTTTCGGCTTCGCCAAAACCATAGAACAGAACTTTCAGCTGCTCGACAATCTGCAGCTGATTGCCGACACCCTGCAGCGCCCCATGCTCGTCGGCCTCTCGCGCAAGTCAATGTTCTATAAGCCGCTCGGACTCGGTCCCGACGACGTTCTGCCGCAAACCGCCGCCGCAAACCGGCTGGCCGTTGAGCGCGGTGCCGCCATTCTGCGCGTCCATGACCCTGCCCATGCCCTTCCGCGCTGACAGCCACTCGTCAGGCCCCCAAATAATCCGATTTATTGACTATAATTTTGGAAAGAATTTTGTAACTTTGCGGACATGAAACGCTTGGTTTATCTGGCGGCTGTAGCCGCCGTTACGCTCGCCGCTTCGTGCGGCAATGAGTCCGCTCCTGCCGGACCTGTTCTGAACGTTGATTCGCTGGCAGTCAACGACTCGCTGGTTTATGGCCGTTCCTCGGCTGAAATCAGCATTTCCGGCCTATATCCCGACTCCGGCGTCACGCCGCTCATCGACAGCACCCGCCGCTGGCTGGCCGACTGCCTGAGCCAGGGAACATTTTCCGAACAGAAGCGAATAATCATACCGACGCAGGCCGAAATAGCCCGGCCACAACAGCTGCTTGAGCACCTGACAAAGAAAATTCTCGCCTCGGCCAAACGCGATTTCATTGAATTCGAATATGAAGATGACCTCAGCGCCGGCTATGAATATCAGATAAACTTCGAGCCGACATATCAGACCGAATCCCTGCTGACCTACGCCTACAACACTTACTACTACCTCGGCGGAGCCCACGGCAGCTCAACGACCCGCGTGGCAACCTTTGCGGTTCCCTCCGGCGTTATGCTCACCTACGCCAACGTTTTCCTGCCCGACCGCCACAAGGAGCTGATTGCCCGCATACGCAACGGGCTCTGGGCGCAATATTTCAGCCCCACCATGGGCGATTCGTCGGCAACCCTGGCCGATGCGCTGCTCATTGACCCGACCGAACTCGACCTGCCGGCATGCGCTCCCGAATTCGGCCCCAACGGCGTCACGTTCACCTACGGGCAATATGAAATCGCACCCTATGCGGCCGGTATGCCGGCGTGCACCCTGAGCTATTCCGACCTCCACCCGCTGATGCAGGAATGGATAATTCCGCTGATAACCAACAGCCAACCGAACTGAAGCCATGTCTGATTTGCTTTCGCGCCTCGATGGCATCGACGAGCGTTTCGAAGAGGTTTCCACGCTCATAACCGACCCGGCTGTCATTGCCGACATGAAGCGCTACGTTGCGCTGACAAAAGAATACAAAGAGCTGGAAAAGCTGACTCAGACCGTTGGCCGCTACCGGACCCTGCTGGCCAACCGCGCCGAGGCCAAAGAAGTGCTCGAAACCGAAAAAGACGACGAGCTCCGCGCCCTGGCCCGCGAGGAAATCGACGCTGCCGACCAAGCCAATACTGCATTTGAGGATGAAATCAAGCTGCTGCTAATTCCCCATGAC
>CAMWSP010000146.1 GCA_947176935.1 uncultured Porphyromonadaceae bacterium
AGCGCTTCCTCGCCTTCTCCTCAATCTCCCAGGCCGGCTACATCATGCTCGGCATCGTGGGCGACAACGTTATGGGCATGGCCGCAATGATTTTCTACATTCTGGTCTACATCTTCTCCAACCTCGCTGCCTTCGGCGTTATCCAGGCCATCGAAACCAAAACCGGCAAGCTCGACATGAGCGACTACCGCAACCTCTACAAGTCCAACCCCCATCTGGCCTTCGTTATGATGCTTGCAATGTTCTCGCTGGCCGGCATTCCTCCCTTCGCTGGCTTCTTCTCCAAGTTCTTCATCTTCACCGGCGCCCTGAGCGCAACCACCTCGCCCGCGCTCTATGTTCTGGTGCTCATCGCCTTGATCAACACCATCATCTCCCTCTATTACTACCTGATGGTTGTCAAGTCAATGTTCCTCTCCACCGAAGAACCCATCATTCCCCACTTCTGCAGCAGCACCGCCGACCGCATCGCCCTCTGGTTCACCACCGCCGGCATCATCGCCCTCGGCATCGTGAGCTACTTCTACAACTCCATCCTTACCCTCTGCCAAAACGCCGGTCTCATGACCGCAATCGCCGGCTGATGCCCCTCCCCTGAAACACGTTTCAACACCCCCTCATAATCCAAAACCAACCCCCGGAGCTCCACAGCCCCGGGGGTAATTTTTTTGGCGTCGTAACTCTCAGGCTGTAGTCTGAGAGCATTGTCCGACATGGTTGCATTCGCTAACGCGTGTGGGATAACTGAGATTAAGCGTTAGAACATCTTTTGGATATCGTAGTTTGAGCATGAGCCTGTTACATCGATACCGAGCTGTTTTTTGAAGGCATCCTTAATATCGGTCATCGTAATAGTCGATGATGATTTAATAACCTGAACAACTGCTCCCTTAGGTGCATTGTACATGCCTTTTCCGGTTACTCTAAATGTGTACTGTGCCATTTTTTTTATTGTATTAAAGTTTGCCTACGTCCTTTCAAGCGATTCGGCTTTTTCTTGATATCATAAACTATTGGAAAATTTTATTAAAAAAGTCGCTGATTTTATTTATTGGCGTATATTTCTTTTTGAGCGCATCAAACCATAAATTGCAAATATTCTTTAGATTAGAGCCAAATTCCTTTAGAGCATTCGCTCCCAGCTCCTTAAAATCCGGGTTGGTGTTAGTGCTATTTAGGGCCGGATTCTTAAGAACGGGGTCGGGTTTAGGAACATTACTATATGTTACGCGATCGTTATAATTGTCGCTATCGTCGTTGTCATCATTATCGTCATCGTAGTTGAAATCGTCATCGTCGATTTCGCAGCCATATATACCGTAGTCAGTGTCGTCATCATCACAATAATCATCGTCATCATCGTCATCATTGTCGTCATCTTCAACATCATTGTCATCGATATCTACGGTGTTATCGGTATATTCATCGGCCCCTTCGATGTCATGAACCGTAATGGGTTTACTCACCAAGTGTTTAATTTCCTCTAATGCGTCTTCACTTGAAATATCAGATGAATTATGTTTAACACCGGTTAATGTCGACAGCAAGCCTAAAATGCTGACTACATTCAGCTCGTTCTGGGTTAAGCCGGATGCGTTAGCCTTAGATGTCATTTGGCTAACGTTTTCTGCCGGAACGAACAAAATGCAATCGCTAATACATTCGGAGAAACTAAGATTTGCTGACGAACAAATTATTCCGACTTCGTTAAGAACACCAATATGTTTTAATGTAGATGGTGCAAAGCAAAAGTCAACCATGCCAATTGTGCCGTCAGTGATTCGTTCGGAGTTTAAAGGTAAATATACCACTTTCGTGGCAGTAATCCTCATTTCCGAGATATGTTTACAGTCGGTTAAATCGAGCACGTTTAAATCTGAGCATGCCACAGTCCGGATTCCGGCTGGAAGTTTAAGCTCTTGAATGCCGCAGGTGCTAAAATCTTGCTCTAAATAGACAACCGAGTTTGGAATATTCAGAGTCTTAAGTTTTGGGCAATTATCGAAAGCTTGATCTATTTTCTTTAAACCATCAGGCAGAATCAGTTCTTCGAGTTCGAGGCATCCATCAAAAGCGCCTACCGGCAACTCCTTTATGCTGCAGCCCGACAAGTCAAGCTGTTTGAATTGAAGCGGATCTTGTTTAATCATAGCCTCAACCTGATCCCAGTTTTGGGGTTTGAAATCGCTCAAATTAACGCCTTTATGCACATACTCAATATCATCGTCAAAAGCGAATGCATCTTCCTCGACATTAGGAATAGAGCCGTTGTAGATTACTTCTCGCAAGCGACAGCAGAGTTCAAAGGCAGACGATTCTATTTCCCGTAAAGTAGATGGCAATGAAATAGATTTCAGTGCTTTGCACGCATAAAACGCTTCAGTCTCAATAATCTCAAGACCCTCATTAAATCCGATTGTCTTCAGGCGGTCACACCACTTAAAAGCTTGGGACCTTATAGCACGAACTGTTGGGGGAAGCTGTACTTCCGATAGATATTTACACATCAAAAAGGTTTCCGGCTCAATTTCAGTAATATTAGGAGGAAGTATAACTTTGTTGAGTTTGGAAAATTTACGGAATGACGTATAAACATCACTAAAAGTGAGGGACAGTAGGTTGCTGCAATTACCCATATCCACGACCAGAATTTTATCATGTTCAGATGAGGGTATTGCAGGCAATGATGTGATTCTTGATGAAAATGTCAAGACGCCGTCACAAATATTATATTTATTTCGTTCCATAACAATAATTTTATTTAATATCACTCATGAAAATTCATTTGGGTTAAAATCTATATATTTGAAATGTGCTGCAAAAGTAATGTCTAACTGCAAAAGACAAAAGTCCTTTTTAGTCCTTTTGAGGAGTATTTATATAAACCGACAATATTTTGCACAAAGTTAAACAAAATTTTACAATTACCCCCCCCCGTTGGTTAAATAATGTTAATACACAGCGATTCCCTATATTGAATGTGTTTGGGCAGTCCCTTTTGTGTATGTTTCATAAATTTAGTATCTTTGCCAAATGAATCAGATTGAACCGGAGTCAGGTTTTGTTGGCAGCGCGGAATCGGAGTGCTATATAGGCTCCGCGATGACCGATGTGGAGATTCTATGCGCCACGGGCTCGAATGTCCTGGCTCGCGGCCGCCGCTATGGCCGCCAATGGTTGCTGAAGGGCCTGCGCCCCGAGTTTCGGGATTCCACGCAGATGTTGCGGCAGCTGACAAAGGAGTTCGAGATTCATTCGCGTCTGAACCATCCGGGAGTTGCGCAGGCCGTAGGCTTTGAGGAAATTGAAGGTATTGGCCGATGCGTTGTTGAAGAGTGGGTCGACGGAACTACGCTTGCCGACGCGATGCGTCGTGGAAGTCTGACCGCAAAGGAGCGCAAGCGGATTGTGAGGCAGATTGTCGGGTCGGTTGCGTATCTCCACGGCAAGGGAGTGGTTCACCGCGACCTGAAACCCTCTAACGTTATGATTCGGAATGCCGGTGACGAACCGGTGTTGATAGACTTCGGCCTGGCCGACACCGATGATTATGTGGAACTTAAAAGCCCGGCAGGAACCGAAGGGTTCATTTCGCCGCAGCAGCGGGAGTCGGGCGGGGCGCACCCGTCTGACGATGTTTATAGCCTTGGCGTGATAATCAAAGACTTGTGTCCAGCCTATGGCCGGATAGCCCGCAGGTGTATGGGGCCGCTGGAGCGGCGGCCGGCCGATGCCCGGGCATTGCTTCGGCTGATAGAGCGGACCGACCGCCGGCCGCGGATTCTTGGCGGTGCGTCGGTCGGTGTTATTGCCCTTGCGTTATTGCTTTTTGCGGGTTTGAGGATGTCCACCCTCAGCCGCAGCTCGCAGCAGGCTCGGGCACGGGTGGAAGTCCTGACCGACTCGCTCTCGGAGGTGAGGCGGCAGCTGCAGCAGATTGAGGTATATGACCGATTGCGCGAAAATGCCATTGAAGAGGGCCACCGACGAGTCGACAGCGTTCTGATTGCCTACGATACCGAGGTTTTCGGCCCGATGACGGCGGCGCAAGTAAATGCGGTTACTCCCGCCGTGAACAGGCTGCTGGCCGATTTGCGGCAAACGGCCGAAAACTATTGCGAATCGCTTGATTCATGCGGGCTGCGCGCTCACGACATTGAGCAAACCCGGATTGAACTCTATAACTACTATACCATAACCATGGCAAACTATCATAGCAAATGGATGAAAAAAATGTTTCCGCAAATGAATCAGATGCGCTGAAAAACTTGTGCCGTCGTGTCGAGGAGTCGGCGGGAATTCCGGCCGATACTCCACGCCATTTTGAGGCCATTGCCGAAGCGGTTTTTATGCGCACGGGCATTCTTCTCAGCCCAACAACATTGAAGCGCCTGTGGGGCTACCTGAATGAGCCTACGACTCCGCGCCGGTCCACTCTCGACACTCTGGCGCGTTTCTGTGGCTGGAAGAACTTTGCTCATTTTGTGTCCGGCAACGCTCCCGAAATAGAGAGCGGAACGGTTGGAACGCGAGTGCTGCGCGCGAACTCCGCTCTGAAGCGCGGAACCCGTGTCAGACTGATGTGGCCTCCGTCGCGCGTGTGCGTAATCGAATATCATGGCAACCAAAAATGGTGTGTGGCATACTCCGAGGGTACGCGCCTGCTGCCGGGCGATAAGTTTACCTGCGCCTTGATAGTGGAGGGCGAGCCGCTCTATATTGATAATCTTGAGAGGCAGGGCCGCAGAGTCGGCGTTTATGTTTGCGCGCGGCGTTCGGGCGTAAAGTTCTCTGTCCTTTCCGACTGATAAAGCAACCGGGGGCCGGCTCCGCTGTTTGGAACCGGCCCCCGGCGTTTATGGGGTAGGGGAGATAGTCGTTTTTTAGGCTTTGGACTTCAGGTAGGCTTCGTGGAGGTGGTAGTATTTTTTCATGAAGACCAGATAGGCGGCGGCCAGAACTATGATTATCAGGCCGAGGTAGAGGTAGCTGTTGATAGGCAGGAAAATCAGGCCGAAGGATATGGCCAGCTGCAGGCCCATGTAGAGC
>CAMWSP010000147.1 GCA_947176935.1 uncultured Porphyromonadaceae bacterium
TCAGTCTTACCCTTACCGTATTTCTCAAAGATTTCAACTTTTTCGTCAGAATTAAGATGCATTCTTTGGAAATTTTGGTGGTTAATAATTAAGTGAACAGTTGCTAAAAGCGCTGCAAAGTTACAACTTTTTTTCCTAATTAGCAAATAGTAATTAGAAATTAGTAATTTTTTATTTGCGGAGGGAAGTTATTGGGGGCGGGCGGTTTTGTTGATGATTTGGGAGGCGAGGAGCAGGCCCCAAACGGCGGTGATGTGCATCAGGGAGCCGTTGGGCCCGGAGGCAGGCGCGGGGAGGACTTCGTTGGAGAATACGGCTTTGAATTTGCGGCGCGGATAGCGGCCTATGCGCTTGAAGCGGGCACGCAGGGCGGCGGCCAGGGGGCAGCCGCTGACGTTGGCGAAGTCGGCGACCTGAACCCTGAGCGGGTCGGTTTTGCGGGCGGCGCCCATAGAGCTGACCAGACGCGGACGCGCGCCGAGGGAGGTTGCCAGCAGTATGAGTTCGGCTTTGTCGGCCACGGAGTCGATGGCGTCGACCACCCAGTCGTAGGTTTCGAGGTGGAAGTCGGCGGCCGAGTCGGCGGTGAACCGGGCCTGAATGGCGCGTATGTCGGCGTCGGGGTTGATTTCGAGCAGGTGGCGGCGCATGGCTTCGACCTTGGGCTGGCCTATGGTTGCGCAGGTTGCGGGGAGCTGGCGGTTGACGTTGCTGGGCGCAACCTGGTCCATATCGACCAGAGTGAGCGAGCCGACGCCGGTGCGTATCAGGGCTTCGGCGCACCAGCTGCCAACGCCCCCTACTCCGAACAATATCACACGCGTGCGCGCGAGGCGTTCCATGGCGTCGGCACCGAGCAAGATTCCGGCACGGTCAAATATTTCGGGCGTTTTGAACATCGTTTTCAATAGCTTTTTTCAGTTCATCAAGTCCGCCGAACTTCTGCTCGCCGCGTAGGCGGGAAAGTAGCTCAAGGCTGACGTGTTTTCCATATAATTCACCGGCGAAGTCGAGCAAATGCGCTTCGATGCTGAGCGGGGCGTCGGCGCGGCCTTCGACCGTGGGGCGACGGCCTATGTTGACAACGGCTTTATGGCCCAGCATCCGGCCCGCATATACGCCGACGGCAGGAAGCGCAGCGCCGGGCGCAGGCTCGATGTTGGCCGTTGGGAATCCGATTGTGCGACCAAGCTGCCGGCCACTTACAACCGTGCCCTCTATGACATACGGGCGACCAAGCATACGGTTGGCGGCATCAACATCGCCCTGCTCCAGCGCGCGGCGGATGGCCGACGAGCTGACTCCGGGCTCGGGGTTTTCGGTGGCGGCAACGACTTGCACTCCGCCAATGGTCCGGCCGGCCAATTCGGCGGCCCCGAGGCGGTCGCTGCCTATGCGGTTGTTGAAGCCGAGCACGAAGAGCTCCACCCCGTAGCGCGCCCTGAGCATTTCAAGGAACTCAGCAGCCGAAAGCCGGCGCAAATCCTCGTTGAAGTCAAGCACCTCCACCTCAAAGCCTTCGGCTTCGAGCAGCCTGCGGCGACTCCCGGCATCGGTCAGCTCCGCAGGCACGCGCTCCGGCGCCATCAACGCCAGCGGATGGCGACTGAAGGTCACCACCAAAGGCTGCAGCGAGCGCTCGGCGCTGAGCCTGCGCAAGGTGTCGAGCAGGTGAAGGTGGCCGCGATGAACGCCATCGAAAGTGCCTACAACAGCCGCCCTCCTCATAGCTCGGTCAGCTTCATAAAGTTATTTTCCTCATCGACCAATTCAGCCTTGAAGCCCAGTTCGAGAGCCGCACGGCAGTTGGCGGGGCCATCGTCGTAGAACGTGGTCGTTTCGGGCGTTATGCCGAACTTTTCGGCCGCCAGGCGGAAAATGCGCGGGTCGGGCTTGCAGATTTTTGCGCTGAACGACGTAACGACGCCGTCGAAATAGTCGCCGATGTCACCGCCGAGCTTGCGGAACTCATTAAGAATAAATCCGTTCCACATAATCGGATTAGTATTGCTCAGCAAATAAACGCCATGGCCGGCGGCACGCAACTCCTTCAGGCGCACCAGCCGCTCGGAGGGAATGCCGATAAGAAAGCGGTCGAGCCCGCGGTCGATTTCCTCATCGCTGACCGGGCGACCGAACAGCGGGCGGATGTCGCGGCGGAACTCCTCGGCAGAAACCTGCCCCTCTTCGAGCTTAAGGAAATAACCGCGCTGCAAATACGGGTCGAAAAACGCATCGGCATCAGCCATGCCCAGTTCGGCAAACGCCCTGACGGCGCGGGAGCGGTCAATATCCATGATCACGCCCCCCAGATCAAACATAAGATTCCGTGTCATACCGCCTGCAAAGTTACAACATTTCCCCGGATAGGCAAAAAAGATTTGCGTATGTCGGGGAAATGTTGTAACTTTGCAGTCGGGTAAGTCCTATACGACCAGCTCCCCATGAACTCCGCCAGGACCGGAAGGTAGCAACGGTAGTGGGTTGTAGCAGGTGCGATGTAGGGAGCTTACCCTTTTTTCGTGGCCTGACTTTCAGGCGTCATTGCGCAACGCGGCTCAGGGTCTGCTTGGTTTTCAGAAATTTAGCGGTCATGAAGGTGCCCGATTTGTCGACTCTCACGTCGTCGAGGTCGTCGAGTTTGCGCAGGGTGTTGGTCATGCCTTCGGTCATCTGCTTGATGAAAGCACGGCGAACGGGTTCGCTGACGGTGCGGGTCGAGGGGGTGTCTGACGCGGTCCAGACGTTGGCCAACTCGAATTCCACGTCGGGGTCCATGGTGATGTCGAGGGTCGACATGTCGAAGGTCAGGTCAATGTCGTCATCGTCGGTGGCGCGCCAGGTGCCGCGCACCGTTGCCATGCCGGCAGCCGTGGCCGACACGGCCGACGTTCCCAGCGAGTCTATCGGCGCATTAACCGGCATCATAACGGCCAACTGGGCCACCACGGTCAGTTCGCCGCCCTTGGCAAAGCGGAAGGTTGGAGTCATTGTCATTTCATCGGCCAGCTTGCGGTCAACCCGCATCGGGGTGCCGGACCATTCGCCTTCAATCTTGCGGCCGAGCGAGGCGGCGCCGTCGCAGGCGGTCAGTGCGGTGGCGGCCAGCAGAGCCGACAGAACCGCAATTTTCATCATTGTCTTTTTCATACTTAAATATCGGTTTACCTGATAAACGCGTTAAAAATAATAAAAGTTTTGGCTATATGGGTCTAAATTCGTAACTTTGTACGCTCATAACGCAAAAACTAAAACTCAAGACATACATTTTTAGAAAATGAACGTTACACTCGACAAAATCAACTCCACCACCGGCAAACTCTCGGTCAGCGTAGTTGAAAGCGATTACAAGGACAAAGTAACCGCCGAACTGAAAAAAATTCGTCGCGACGCCAATATTCCCGGCTTCCGCAAAGGTGCCGTTCCGATGGCTATCGTTGAAAAACGCTTCCGCAAACAGGCAACCTCCGACGTTATCAATCAGGAAGTCTACAAAGCAGTTGTTGACTACCTGCAGGAAAACAAGCTCGACATTCTCGGCGAACCTCTCCCGGTCAACGTTACCGAACTCGACCTGGACAAGCAGACCGACTACACCTTCGAATATGAACTCGGCTTCGCTCCCGAAATCAACGTTGAAATCAACAAGGACCTCCACCTCCCCTACTACCGCATCGAGGTGACCCCCGAAATGATTGAAAACGAAGACAAAGCCCTGACCGGACGCTACGGCACCCAGCAGCCTCTGGAAGTCTATGCCGACCGCGCCCTGATCAAAGGCACCATCAAGGAACTCGGCAAGGAAGAAGGCTATGTTGAGAAAGCCGACGTAATCGTTGCTCCCTGGACCTTCAAAAACGCCGAACAGGCTGCCAAATTCGAAGGCGCAAAACCCGGCGACACCGTTGTTTACAACCCCTACACCGCAGCCGACGGCAACACCGCCGAACTCGCTGCCATGCTCTCTATCACCCGCGAGGAAGCCGAAAAGCTTCAGGGCGACTTCGAGCTGAAAATCAGCGAAATCACCGGCCTGAAACCCGCCGAACACAACGAAGAGTTCTTCAAAATGGCATTCGGCGCCGACTGCACCACCGAAGAGCAGTATAAGGAAGCTCTCGAAAAGAGCATCGCCGCCCAGCTCCTGCCCAACTCGGCCAGCCTGTTTGAAAAGACCACTACCGAAACCCTGATGAAGGACTACGGCAACTTCGAGCTCCCCGTTGAATTCCTCAAGAAATGGCTCGTTCGCCGCAACCCCGAAACCCTCACCGCCGAAAACATCGACGAAGAGTTCGCCAAGGCAGAACCCCACATGAAGTGGGAAATCCTCTCCGGCCGCATCGCCTCGCAGCTGGGCGTTAAGGTGACCGAAGAAGACCTGCTGAAGTTCGCCACCCACGCAGCAGCCCGCCAGTTCGCTCAATACGGCATGGCCAACCTCGACGAAGCAATCCTCAAGAACTACGCCGAAAGCCTGCTGAAAGACGAAAAGAACCGTCGCTACATCGCCGAACAGGTCAGCAACGCCAACCTCTTCGAAGCCATCGGCCACGCCGCCACCATCGACGACAAGACCGTTTCGCTCGACGAATTCAAGAAAATCGCCGGCGTAACCGAAGAATAATTCGCAAACAACCTATAAAAAAAAGAGCTCGGCCATATCGGTCGGGCTCTTATTATATCATGCCGGCCGGTCAGGCCTGTTGCTGCTTTTTCTTTTCGAGGAATTCGTCAATGCCGCAGAGATGTTCGCGCACCTTGCCTCCGCCGAATTCATAGACCTTGCTGACAAGGCCTGAAAGGAAATCGCGGTCGTGGCTAACAACGATGAGCGTGCCGTCGAAATCAGCCAGAGCCTGCTTCAGAATATCCTTGGTGCGGAGGTCGAGGTGGTTTGTGGGTTCGTCGAGAATGAGCAGATTGATTGGCTCGAGCAGCAGCTTAATCATGCAGAGGCGCACCCGCTCGCCGCCCGACAGCACCTTGACTTTCTTCTGATTCTCCTCGCCGCCGAACATAAAGGCGCCGAGCAGGTCGC
>CAMWSP010000148.1 GCA_947176935.1 uncultured Porphyromonadaceae bacterium
TGCCGGATTGGCCGTTTTCGGGGTTGTTGCCGATGAACTTGCACATTTCGTAGGGGAAGAAGTTCGATTCAGCGGTGGTGTAAACCTTGTTGGGGTCGGTAGCATTGATGTAGAGAACGGTTTCTTCGTCGTAGAGGCCGTCTTCTTCATCGCGGAAGTTCTCGCTGAGGTAGTTATCGGAAGCGTAGGGCTTGATGCGATAGAGGCCGGGAGTTGTTTCGGATTCCTCAACGTCGATTTTCCAGCTCAGACCTTCGGGGAAGCCCCAGGGATTGGATGCGTGCAGCAGGCCTTCGAACCATTCGCCTTCGCCAATGGATTTCCATGTTTCAACGGGAGCGGTCTTTTCGATGGTCAGAGTGAATTCTGAAATATAGTTGCTCAGTGCGTAAGGTTCGTTATTGAACGAAGTGCGAGCGGGCGCGGTGATTTTGCCATCGGTGTATTTGCCGAATTCAGTTTCTTCAACTGATTCAAAGTCTTCTGTGCCGGCATAGAGGGCAGGGACTGAGAAGCCATAAACCGAACCGAAGCCATTCATGTTTACACCAATCGGCGAGAATTCAACGTAGACCTTTTCGGGGTCGGTGGCGTTGACGTAGATGTAGTGCTTATGTGCGGAGGAGTGGTCTACCACAGGGAATTGCATGGAGTGCTTGGCGTAGGGCGATTCAAAGCGGAAGCGACCGGGGGTATTTACGTTTTCTTCGAGCACTACTTCAAAGTCTTCGGGGTCAACGTCGGAGAACATGCCGGAGAGGAAGCCTTCGGTGTAGGTGGCTTTGGTGTTGGGAACAACGGCCCAGTCGGCGTCGTTCTCGGCATCAATAACCTGATAGGTTGTTGCGGCTGCAACTACGTCGCCGTCGGCATTAACGCCGGCAACCATGATGGAGTAAAGGCCGCTTTCAGTCGGAGTGTCGAAGCTGAAATCGCCGGGCTCAAGCTGCGAGCCAATCATGGTTATAATCTGAGCATTGTTGCCGGCTGAAGCGTTATACTTGCCGCCCAGAATGGTGGCATAAATAGTTGCGATGTCGGCTCCGGCCTGAATTTTTACGGTGGAGGTAGCCGATGTGGGGCAAATATCGGTAGTGGTGGCTTTCAGAGTGTAGTTTCTAACCACGCCACCGGGGAGGGCGATTTTGAAATCGCCACCGCCATTAACGAAGCTAAGGTTGGAGCCGTTTACATAAGCAAATGCCTTGTTGGGGAAGCTTATGACTTTTTCTTCCAATGAGCCGTAGGTGTTTACGCCATATCGAGTTACGGAAGCGAATGTTTTCAGGCCATAAGGGCTGAAATCGTTGGTAATGAATACTTGCGCAGGGTTTGTGGCATTAACTATAACTTCGCAGTTAGTGTCTTTTTGTCCACCAAGAAGTTCGGAAAGAGGAGAATCTGCGGCGTATGGGTAAAGTTTATACATGCCGGGGGTTTCCGTTGATTCAAGGATTTCAACGGGCCAGTGCCAGCCGTCGGGGACATCAGTGTAGAACACATTCAGCAGGCCTTCGTACCATTCGCCCATGCCAATGGATTCCCATTCGGGCTTGGGTTCTGCGGTGACGGGCAGAACGATTTTGAAGCTACTGCCGGATTCGAGCAGAACCTTGCCGGCATATTCGTCGTCGAGGTAGAATGCGCCTTCGGGGAAGTTGATAACGCCGTCGGCCAGAGTGCCGTAAACGTTGCCGGATTGGCCGTTTTCGGGGTTGTTGCCGATGAACTTGCACATTTCGTAGGGGAAGAAGTTCGATTCAGCGGTGGTGTAAACCTTGTTGGGGTCGGTAGCATTGATGTAGAGAACGGTTTCTTCGTCGTAGAGGCCGTCTTCTTCATCGCGGAAGTTCTCGCTGAGGTAGTTATCGGAAGCGTAGGGCTTGATGCGATAGAGACCGGGAGTTGTTTCGGATTCCTCAACGTCGATTTTCCAGCTCAGACCTTGGGGGAAGCTCCAGGGATTAGATGCGTAGAGCAGGCCTTCGAACCATTCGCCTTCGCCGATTGATTTCCAGCCTTCTTCGGTTTCGCTGCCGCTGCCCTGATTCTTCTTGGCGAGGCCTTCGAGGTCGAAAATATCGTAGTAGCCAACGCTTGAGCTTCCTTCGAAGGCCTTGGCTTTGTCAATATCGGCAACATTCCATGCAGGCCATGAGATACCATGATCGGCGGGAATGTCGAATGACTCAGTTTCTTCATTAAACTGTATTGAATAAGAGTCGAAGCTAATGCCGTTGGCGTAGATGAAAGGCATGAAGCTTACGGCGTGTTGGGTGGTTGTGCCTACGAAGTAGTTTACGAAGGTCATAACGCCGGTTTCTTCGTCGAGAAGTGCCATAACATCCGAAACGAGATAATCGCTGTTGGAAATCACGGCTACGCCCTCACTTACGGTGAGTTCAACTTCTACCGGAACTGAGCTTTTTGACTGGCTCTGCAGATACCATTCGCCGGCGGTCATTGTATAAGTGCCGTCGAATTTCGAGCCGGTGCCTTCGGCTTTGCGGGGAGCTTTGGCTACGCGTTTGAGCTGACCGCCTTCAAGGTGGGTTTGCTCAGCGCGAGATTTGGTTTGCCGGGTCTGGAGTTGAGCTTCTTGTTTCACAGAAGCGGCCAAAGTCTGCTGCGGTACTTCTGCACGGAACTGCAGGCCACCAATCAGCGGAGAGACTACTTCCGTGGCAGCGGCGTGAGTGAGATTGGCCGGGGCTTTTCTCACCGGGATTGCCGCCGATGCTGCTACTGCAAGGGCTGCAGAGAGCATGAAAGTGTACAATCTTTTCATAAAAAGTGTTTATAAATTGTGAATAATATTGGTTTTCAAGTACCTATGAATTTAGGAATATGCCGCCAAATTTACGAAAAAATTCGTTATCTGCCAAATTTTTTGTCATTTATGCGAATATTTGGCGTTTCTGCTGCCAAAATGTTGCCAAATTGGCTAATTTTTGGGCGCGGGTTGATTTAAACGTGCCAAAGGCACGTCCCTACTGTTTTGTCCCTACTGTTTTATGGTGTTTCGCGTCTGCCAGAAAGAAGAAAACCCTCCCGTGAGGGGAGGGTTGGGCTGATGTTATGCGTCTTCTTCGATGGAGAATTCTTCGTCGGCGGGGTCGTCGGAGTCGTTGGCCGGAGCGTCGTCGGCCGCGGACGCGGTGTCGGCGCTTGCGCCGGGGCGTTTGAATTTTGGCGCGCGCGAGCCGCGTTTTTTGTCGGGGTTTTCGCGCAGGGCGTCCATGATTTTTGCTTCGAGTTCGTCGGCGAGTTCGGGGTTGTCGGTTATTACGGCTTTGGCGGCGTCGCGACCTTGGGCGAGCTTGCTGCCGTCGTAGCTGAACCAGGAGCCTGACTTCTGGATGATGTCGAAGTCAACGGCCATGTCGAGGATTTCGCCGGCGCGCGATATGCCCTGGCCGAACATGATGTCGAATTCGGCGCGCTTGAAGGGGGGCGCAACTTTGTTTTTCACCACTTTGCAGACTGCCAGACGGCCAATGGGTTCGTCGCCGTTTTTGATGGTGGTTGTGGGGCGGATTTCAATGCGCACGGATGAGTAGAATTTCAGTGCGTTGCCGCCGGTGGTGGTTTCGGCGGGGCCGAACATTACGCCGATTTTTGCGCGCAGCTGGTTGATGAATATGCAGCAGGTTTTGGTGCGCGAAATGGCGCCGGTCAGCTTTCGCAGGGCCTGGCTCATGAGTCGGGCCTGGAGGCCTACCGAGCGGTCGCCCATGTCGCCGTCGATTTCGCTCTTGGGGGTTAGTGCGGCAACGGAGTCGATTACCAGCACGTCGATTGCGGCGGAGCGGATGAGTTGCTCGGCGATTTCGAGGGCTTGTTCGCCGTTGTCGGGCTGGGAAATGTAGAGAGAGTCGATGTCTACGCCGAGGTTGCGGGCGTAGTAGGGGTCGAAGGCGTGTTCGGCGTCGATTATGGCGGCTATGCCGCCGGCCTTTTGAGCTTGGGCTATGGCGTGGATGGCCAGGGTTGTTTTGCCGGACGATTCGGGGCCGTAGATTTCGATTACTCGTCCGCGGGGGTAGCCTCCGACGCCCAGGGCCACGTTGAGGCCTATGGAGCCGGTGGGGATTACGTCGACTTTTTCAACGACTTCATCGCCCATTTTCATGATGGCACCGCGGCCGTAGCTTTTTTCAATCTTGCCCATAGCTTGCTTGAGGGCTTCGAGTTTGGCTGCCTTGGGATCAGCAGCGGCACCGGCGGGGGAAATTTTTTTTGCCATTAGAGTTTGGTGTTGTTAAGGTTTATAGGGTTGTTTTGTTTTTATGGTGCAAAGTTAGTTGCGGTTTGGGAATCGGGGTTGCCCACGGTTGTTAATCTGCGTTAATCTACGCTATCACCGCGTCGGCTCCCGGGGTGGGGTGGGGGGTTACTATGCGTTGCTCAACGCCTTTGGCGCGGGCCAGGCGGATGATTTCGGCGGCCTGCGTGGCCGGGAGGTCGAGAATGAACAGGTCAACGTCGAGCGGCGCCAGATTGAGGATTTCGAAGAGCGAGGCCACGCGGCAGCCAATTATGGCGTGGGGGCCGAGCTGTTCGCGTACCGCGGCGGCGGGGGTGTCGGCCGGGGTGAGTATGACGCCGTGGATCAGCGTTTGGAGCACGCGCTGATGGTCGGATTCGAGGGTGAGTATGGCGTCGGCCTCGCGTGCGTGGGGAATCACGGCGTCGAGTTCGGCGCCTGATAGCATGTGGAGCCAGCGGGCGCCCGCTTCGAGGGCCTGTCGGGCTTCGGATTCGGAGTTGACTAGTTTGAGCATGATTAAAAAGCCTCTCCCCCTGCCCCTCCCCTCAAGGGAGGGGGGATTTTTTTGCGGGGGATTTTTGTGGGATGTTTTGGGAGGTGTTGTCTGGTTAGCCAATAGGGCTCCCTCCCCCTGATGGGAGGGATGGGGTGGGGCTTTGGGTGGGGCTTTAGTAATAAGGGACATGCTGCGGAGGCATGTCCCTTATTTTCTTTAT
>CAMWSP010000149.1 GCA_947176935.1 uncultured Porphyromonadaceae bacterium
CAATCTGGTCAGCGACCACGGCCAGCTTGCGGCCGCCTATAACGACGTTGAGGGCACCGTTGCCAGCAGTTGCGCCGCCGACGAAGGCTACTTCCTCGCCGCCGTTACGGTTGCTCACAACATCGAGCTGCCCGCCGGTGTGGCTCTGGCCGATGCAGCACTGGGGGCACCCACAAGCTTCAGCGCAGCTTCCGGCGAAGTGACCATTCCCGCCGCAGCCCTGACTGCCGGCGCCACCGTCACCGCCAAGTTCATCGACTCCGCCCAGATGAGCGGCGTTTGGGAATATCCCACCACCATGACCGGCGAAAAGGCTGCCAACGAGGGAATCACCGCGCTGACCGTCAATGACTCAATGATGGGTGTAAACACCATTCAGCGCCACTTCTTCCTCGACCGCGCTTTCAACGTTCTTGCCGGCCAGCCCCTGAAGCTCAACTGCGCCTACAGCGGCCCCGCCACCAAGTTCAGCCTCTATGTCGACGCCACCCAGAGCGGCGAGTTCACCACTCCGCTGGCAACAGCCGAAACTCCGGCCAAGATGGGCGAAGTGAAGCTGCCCGCGTCGATGACCGCCGGCGTTTACCGCGCACGCCTCCTTGCCGAAGGCGACTGCGAGGTTGACTTCCTGATAAACATCTACAACTCAAAGATTTCATATCGCCCTTATGCCCTCAACGGCATTATTCTTGACGGCGCAGCCAAGCCGATGCTCGAAACCTATCCGGCACTGCAGGCTATTTCGCTGACCGTTAAGCCCGCTCTTGAAGGCTTTGCCACCGACACGGTTATTGTTCGTCACGGCCAGAACCTCAACAAGTCAGAGTTCATTCAGGGCAACCGCCAGTGGACCGACGCCGTTCTTCCGATTGATGCCAACGGCAAGGTGGTTATCCCGGCCGAGCTGGTTAACGGCGACATTGCCGTTTATGCCCTGTTCGGCCAGCAGGAAAACTCCGAGTGGGTCAAGATCTGGGGCGACGAATTCTCCGGCGACGTTATGGACTCCAAGCGCTGGGTAACCCAGGGCTGGCGCGGCTCGGTATGGAACCGCTTCTGCTCGATGACCCCGGCCGGCCACAAGCTGGTCAACGTGTTCGACGACGGCTACTATAACTCCTACTGCTTCAAGACTCCCGAAGACGTTAAGAAAGCCGAGCAGAACGTTGAAATGCTCTCCGGCGCCATCAACTCGTCGGGCAAGTTCACCATGACCTACGGCCGCATCGAAGCCCGCGCCAAGTGCCGCAAGCACACCGGCAACTTCCCCGCATTCTGGATGATGCCCAGCGGTTCCACTCTGCCCTCCAGCCTCAACAAGTGGCCCAACAACGGCGAAATCGACATCTGGGAATCAATCAATACCCAGGATGCCGCCCATACAACCGTTCACTCCGGCTGGACCTACTGGCGCAGCAACGGCTGGCCCGCACCCTCGCAGAACTCGCCCGCATCGACCCGTCAGAACGCCGCCAACATGGACCTCTGGCACGTGTTCGCCCTTGAATGGGACGACGATGCCCTGCGCTTCTACATTGACGGCAACCTGGTGTTCACCTATGCCAACCAGCACTATTCCGAACCTAACTCCGACTATTATCTGGCCGACGTTTGCTGGCCCTTCAACAAGCCGTTCTACGTTATCGTGAACCAGAGCGTGGGCAACGGCTCCTGGGCAGCCGCTCCCGACGTGAACTTCGAATATCTGACACAGTTCGACTATGTTCGCGCCTATCAGAAAAAGGGCGGCACATATACCAACGCCTCCGGCAACAACGGTGACGACCCCGATTTCTACGTTCCCGCTACCAATGACCCCTATAAATCGTCGGCCATCGAAGACGTTGAACTTCGCGGCGAAGAAGCCGACGGTCCCGCTGTTTACTTCGACCTTTCGGGCCGCCGCGTAAGCGGCACTCCCAAAGCCGGCGGCGTTTATGTTCGCCAGCAGGGAGCATCGGCTCAGAAAATCGTTATCCGATAAATGACTAAAAACGCAACCAAACCTACCAATGCAACCCGCACGCGCCGCATAATCAAGGCGCTGTGGGTTGCTTTCGGAGTCGGGGTGACATTCGTTGCCCTGCTCTTTATCCTCGTGTATAACGGCATTATAGGCTACATGCCCGACATTGAAAGCCTGAAGAATCCGACCGATAAATATGCGTCGGTTATCTACAGCGCCGACGGGCAGGAGCTGGGCCGCTATTTCCGCCCCACGGGCAATCGCGTGTATGCCGACTATTCCGACATTTCGCAACACGTTATCGACGCGCTCATAGCCACCGAGGACGCCCGCTTCATGGACCACTCCGGCATCGACGCCAAGGCGATTGTGCGCGCCATGACAAAAACCGTTCTGCTGGGCCAGCGCAATGCCGGCGGCGGCTCTACCCTGACTCAGCAGCTTGCAAAGCAGCTCTATTCGCCGGGCAGTTCGGGCTTGCTCCAGCGCGCCCTGCAGAAGCCGGTTGAATGGATGATTGCCGTTAAGCTCGAGCGCTTCTATTCGAAGGAGGAAATCATAAAGATGTATCTCAACCAGTTTGACTTCCTCTATAACGCCGTGGGCATCAAGTCGGCCGCATGGGTTTACTTCGGCAAGGACCCGCTCGACCTCACTATCGAGGAGGCGGCGACGCTGGTGGGTATGGTCAAGAATCCCTCGTTCTATAACCCTATACGCAAGCCCGAACGCACGCGCGACCGCCGCAACACCGTTCTCTCCCAGATGGAAAAGGGCGGCTACATTACCGCGGCCGAACGCGACTCGCTGCAGGCTCTGCCGCTGACGCTCAATTACCACAAGGTTGACCATAAGGATGGCCCCGCGCCCTATTTCCGCGAGGAGCTGCGCCGAATGCTGGGCGCCAAGAAGCCATCGCGCTCGTCGTATCCCAAGTGGGACCAGCAAAAGTTCGTTGACGACTCCATTGCCTGGGCAACCAACCCGCTGTTCGGCTGGATAGAAAAGAATCCCAAGCCCGACGGCTCGCACTATGATATTTACGCCGACGGCCTGAAAATCTACACCACCATAGACTCGCGCATGCAGCAGTATGCCGAGGATGCGGTGGTAGACCACCTCTCCAAAACCCTTCAGCCCGCGTTCTGGAAGGAGAAAAAAGGCTCCAAATCGGCTCCCTATTCATCGAACCGGGCCGAGGTGTCGGAAAGTGCAGTCAAGTCGCTCATTGAGCGCGCCATCCACGATTCGGAGCGCTATCGCCGCCTGAAGGAAGAGGGCAAGTCGCAGGCCGAAATCGACCGCATTTTCAGTGAGCCTACCGATATGAAGGTCTTTACCTACCAGGGCTGGACCGACACGGTTATGACCCCGCGCGACTCGGTGCTTTACCATAAGTCGTTCCTGCGCGCCGGCTTCATGGCCATGGACCCGCGCAACGGCTATGTGAAGGCCTATGTTGGCGGTCCGAACTTCTCGGCGTTTCAATACGACATGGTTTCGACCGGTCGCCGCCAGGTGGGCTCGACCATCAAGCCGCTGCTCTACACCTACGCCATGGAGGAGGGCTTTACCCCGTGCGACGAGTTCCTCAACGAGCAGCCAACGATTTACGACGCCAACGGCCGCCCCTGGCAGCCGCGCAACTCCGGCACGTCGCGCGTTGGCGAAATGGTTGACCTGCGCTGGGCGTTGACCAACTCCAACAACTGGATTTCGGCCCGGTTGATGGACCAGCTCTCGCCCGCCACTTTCGCGCACAACCTCCACAGCTTCGGCATCAATAACCACATCGACCCGGTGGTTTCGCTCTGTCTGGGCATCTGCGACGTGTCGGTCAAGGAAATGGTTACCGCCTATTCCGCCTTTGCCAACCGCGGCATGCGCACCGACCCGCTGTTTGTCACCTCCATCACCGACTCCAACGGCAACGTGATTTCAGAATTCACCACCACCCACACCGAAGTGATTTCCGAGCGTGCCTACTGGCGCATACTGTCAATTCTGCTCAACGTAGTCGACTCCGGCACGGGCAGCCGCCTGCGCCGCGCGCCCTTTAACCTGACGGCGCAGATGGGCGGCAAGACCGGCACCACCAACTTCAATTCCGACGGCTGGTTCATGGGCTTTACTCCCGAACTGGTGACCGCAACCTGGGTTGGCGGCGAGGAAAAGCCCATTCACTTCAACAACATGGCCCAGGGCCAGGGCGCTGCCATGGCTCTGCCGGTTCTGGGCAAATTCCTTTCAAAGGTCTATGCCGACCGCTCGCTAAGCTACTCGCAGGATGCGCGCTTCGTGTTCCCGGCCGGCATTGATCTCTGCCAGGGCGACGACGTTGGCGTTCTGACCGACACATCGGCCGACGATCCTTCCGTCGACAACATTTTTGACTGACTTTTCCACTCCCGGATGAAAAATTATTTTTTCGTTCGGGAATTTTTTTGTAACTTTGCCCCTACGAGACAAACTCTTTAATCATCAATAAACTAACCAAAATGGTAAGCTACAAAGAACTCGGCCTCGTGAACACCAAAGAGATGTTCGCCAAAGCCATCAAGGGCGGCTACGCTATTCCCGCCTTCAACTTCAACAATATGGAGCAGCTCCAGGCCATCATCAAGGCTGCTGCCGAAGAAAAATCGCCCGTAATCCTTCAGGTTTCCAAAGGCGCACGCAACTATGCCAACGCTACCCTGCTCCGCTACATGGCTCAGGGCGCCGTTGCCTATGCCAAGGAACTCGGCTGGGAAAATCCCCAGATTGTTCTTCACCTCGACCATGGTGACTCCTTCGAACTCTGCAAGAGCTGCATCGACAGCGGCTTCTCGTCGGTTATGATCGACGGTTCGCATCTTCCCTACGAAGAAAACGTTGCCCTGACCAAGAAAGTGGTTGACTACGCTCACCAGTATGACGTAACCGTAGAAGGCGAACTCGGCGTTCTGGCCGGCGTTGAAGACGAAGTTTCGTCTGACCACCACACCTACAC
>CAMWSP010000150.1 GCA_947176935.1 uncultured Porphyromonadaceae bacterium
TTCCGCAGTTTGCAGCCGACGATTTCAACGATGTTGATTTCATGTTTCTGGCTCTGCTCCCAGAGGAAGCGGCACAGAACCTTGTTGGCGTTGGCGTGGCCCAGGTGGATGTCGCCGCCTGAGTGGCCGCCAAGACCGCCGCTGACGTCGATTTTCAGATAGGTGAAGTCGGCCGGTGCGAGCGAGCGCTTATAATTAAAGGTGCAAACGGTGTCAACGCCGCCGGCGCAGCCGATAAAGATCTGGCCGTCGTCTTCGGAGTCGAGGTTGAGCAGAATGTCGCCGCTGATCATGCCTTCGCCGAGGTTGTTTACGCCGGTCATGCCGGTTTCTTCGTCGACGGTGATGAACACTTCGATGGGGCCGCAAACGATTTCGGGGTCAATCAGGGCGGCCAGCGAGGCGGCAACGCCGATGCCGTTGTCGGCGCCAAGGGTGGTGCCGTCGGCGTGAACCCAGTCGCCGTCGATTATGGTGGTGATGGGATTGTTTTCGAAGTCGAAGGGTTCGTTGCTTTCGCAAACCATGTCCATGTGGCCCTGCAGAATAATTGTCGGGGCGTCTTCATGGCCGGGAGTTGCCGGACGGGTCATAACCACGTTGCCGATTGGGTCGGTCTTTACGGGGATATTGTGTTTGGCTGCAAAGTCGAGCAGATACTGGCGGATTTTCTCTTCCTTTTTGGAGGGACGTGGCACCTTGGTGATTTCGTCGAAAATACCCCACACGAGGGCGGGTTTCAGGTCTTTTATTGTCATATCAAAGTAAAAAAATGATTATGAGTGTTAAAATTATTTATTTTACGAGGTCTAAGTTACAAATTTTTTTTGGAATATGCGAAACTTTCAGGAAACTTTCTTACTTTTGCACAATAAATAACCCATTTTAGTCCAATATACTCACCAAACCAACTCTGAAATGAGAAAAATTTTCTATCTTGCTTCCGTGGCAGCGCTGATGCTCCCCGTTTTTGCCGGGTGCAAAAACAACAACGAAGGAACTCAATCCGATGCTCCGGCAACCAAAGTTGAAGTTCAGTCGGACTCCACCGGCAAGCACGATACTCCGATGGCCGCCTATATCCGCTACGTCGACAGCCAGCAGATTCTGGCCGGATATGCTCTGGCATTAGAAGTTGCCAAGGCCGACAGCGCCGCCCAAATCCAGTATGCGTCATATCAGAACCAGCTCGGTGCCGGACTTCAGCGTCGCCAGCAGCAGATTCAGGAAAAGATGCAGCGCAACGGCTACCTTTCCGAAGCCAGCTATAACGCCGATGTTGCCGCTCTGCAAAAAGCCCAGCAGGATGCTGAAAACAAACTCGCACAGCGTCAGCGCGACTATGCCACCGACCTGATGAACAAGCAGCAGGAGCTGCAGGATTCGGTGAAGGCCGTTATCAACTTCATCAGCGATAAATATAAACTCGATGCAGTTCTTGACCGCGCTTCGGGTCTTTATTTCAACCCGGCCCTCGACATCACCGACGAAGTGCTGGCCGAGCTTAACCGCCGCTACACACCTGCCAAGTGAGCAAGAAGCTTATAATAATTCCCACCTATAACGAAAAGGAGAACATCACGGCGATGATCGATACCGTGATGGCTCTCCCTTTTGTGCCAGACCTGCTGGTTATCGACGATAACTCGCCCGACGGCACCGCCGCCCTGGTAAAGGAGGCTCAGCCCAAATATCCCGACCGCATCCATCTGATCAGCCGCAAGGGCAAACTCGGACTTGGAACCGCCTATATCGCCGGCTTCAAGTGGGCGCTCGAGAACGGCTATGACCTCATATTTGAAATGGACTGCGATTTCAGCCACAATCCGGCGGACACAGTACGCCTGCTCGAAGAGGTTGAGAAAAACGGCGCCGACGTTGCCGTAGGTTCGCGATATAAGAGCGGTGTGAACGTTGTGAACTGGCCCATGGGGCGCGTTCTGATGAGCTATTTTGCGTCGAAATACGTGCGCTTCGTGACCGGCATTCCCGTTGCCGACACGACAGCCGGCTTTGTGTGCTACAAGGCCGATGTGCTCCGCGCCATAGATCTCGACAACATCCGCTTCAAAGGCTATGCCTTCCAGATTGAAATGAAGTTCACCGCCCATACAATGGGCTTTAAGGTGGGCGAGGTGCCTATAGTGTTTACCAACCGCATTCTGGGCACATCGAAAATGAACTCCGGAATTTTCGGCGAAGCGTTTTTCGGCGTTATCAGCATGAAGCTGCGCTCGCTGTTTAAGAAACCGCGCCGCCGTGAGTAAACTGCTCTATAACGCCGAAGTAGTTACCGGCATCGAGGGCTCCCGCCCGATAAAGAACGGCTGGGTGCTGATAGAAGACGAACGCATTGTTGCCGTCGGCAAGGGCGAAGCGCCCGCTGCCGACGAATCTTTCGATATGGGGGGCGATCTGCTCATGCCGGGCATGATAGACACCCACGTGCATTTCCGCGACCCGGGGCTGACTCATAAGGCCGACATCGAAAGCGAGAGCGCCGCGGCATTGGCCGGAGGAGTGACTTCGTTTTTCGACATGCCGAACACCGTGCCTGCCACAGTGACCCTCGCTGCCTGGAACGACAAAATGCAAAGGGCCGCGCAGGTAAGCCACGCGAACTACGCCTTTTATATAGGCGCCACAAACGATAATCTCGATTCGGAGCTGCTCCGCGCCGACTATTCGCGCATTCCGGGCGTAAAGGTCTTTTTAGGTTCATCGACCGGCAACCTGCTGGTTGACGATTCGTCGGCCCTGAGCCGCATATTCTCGGAAATCAAGGCTCCGATAGCGGTGCATGCAGAAGATAACGCCCGCATTGCTGTGAACGCCGCCATTGCCCGCGAGGCGTTCGGCAACGAACCGGTGCCGATGGAGTTCCATGCGGCCATACGCGACTCCCGGGCCTGCCTTGACGCATCGCTCGCCGCCATAGAGCTTGCCCGAAAGGGTGGGGCGCGGTTGCATCTGCTCCACATATCAACCGCCGCCGAGGCGCGTCTGCTCCGCCAGGATAAGCCCGAGTGGCTGACTGCCGAAACCTGCATTCAGTATCTCGTGTTTTCCGACGGCGACTATGAGGAAAAAGGCGCGCGCATAAAGTGCAATCCATCAATCAAGTCGCAGGCCGACCGCACCGCGCTGCGCAAGGCGCTGAAAGACGGCGTTATCGACGTGGTGGCCTCCGACCATGCGCCTCATCTGCTCTCCGAAAAGGAGGGCGACGCCCTGAAGGCGCCGAGCGGTATGCCGAATATGCAGTTCCAGCTGCCGCTGCTGCTCGACCTCTATAAGCCGGCCGAAGTGGCACACTTCACCGCCGCGCGTCCGGCTGAGATTTTCGGCATAGTTGACCGCGGCACCTTGCGCCCGGGAGCGTATGCCGACATAGTGCGCATTGCCCGGCACGAGCAAACAATTTCCGACTCCGATTCGCTGAGCCGCTGCGGCTGGACTCCCGCCGCCGGCCTGACCACCGGCCATGTAGTAGTGGCCACATACGTTAACGGCACCGAGGCCTATGCCAACGGCGTGGTGAACCCTGCCAAGGTTGCCAAACCACTGATTTTTAATAACCGAACTCAGAAATGAAAACCAATATCGGCGTGTTTTTCGGCGGTCGTTCCACCGAACATGAAATTTCCGTTATTTCCGCATCGCAGGCCATGGCGGCCATAAACCGCGAAAAATATGACGTTACCCCCATCTATATAACCAAGCAGGGAAAATGGTTTACCGGCGAGGCTCTGCTCGACGTTGCCAACTATCGCAACCCCAAGGATTTGCTGGCCAAATGCACCGAAGTTTATATGCAGCCGACTTATGGCGACTATAACCTCTATAGGGTTAAGCGCGGAATGTTTGACCGCAAGGGCATAGTTACCCGCCTCGACGTTGTTATTCCCGTTCTTCACGGCTCCAACGGCGAGGACGGCATTTTCGAGGGTGTGCTCGACTGCATCGGCATTCCCTATGCGGGCTGCAATGTGCTCGCCTCGGCCAACGGCATGGACAAAATCACAATGAAGATGATTCTGGCTGCCGGCGGAGTGCCGGTGGTGGACTACGTTTGGTTTACCGACAAGCAGTGGTTCAACCGGCGCGACGAAATGATTGGGCAGGTTGAGTCGAAGCTCGGCTATCCTGTAATCGTCAAGCCTGCCAACCTGGGCAGCTCGGTGGGCATCGCCACCGCCCATAACCGCGAGGAACTGATGGAAAAGGTTTCAGATGCCGAGCGCTATTCGACGCGCATAATCGTTGAGCACCTGCTGGGCGACATGCAGGAAATCAACTGCTCGGTGCTTGGCGACTGCGACGACTATCAGATGTCGGTGCTCGAGGAGCCGCTGCGCGGAACCGAGTTCCTGACCTACGAGGAAAAATATTGTGGTGGCGGCTCGAAAGGCGGCGCCAAGGGCATGCAGCGCTCAATGAAGCGCATACCGGCCGAACTGCCCGCCGAAACCACCAAAAAGATTCAGCAGCTGGCCGGCGAAACCTTCCGCCAGCTGGGTTGCCACGGCGTTAGCCGCGTAGACGTTATGATTGACCGCACCGACGGGCAAATCTACGTTAATGAAATCAACACCATTCCCGGCTCGCTGAGCTTCTACCTCTGGGAAGCAACGGGCATCAGCTTCGCCAAGCTGATGGACCGCCTGGTTGAGCTGGCAGTTAAGCGCAAACGCGCCATGGAGCTGAAAACAGTTAGCTACGACCAGAACATCTTTGCCATGGGTGGCGGAGTAAAGGGCGGAGTCAAAGGCGCCAAGCAATGATATTTAATGAGCGCATTGCCCGCCATATAGCCGCCGAGGAGCTTCTGAACCCCGGCGCAAGGGTGGTGGTGGGTCTTAGCGGCGGCGCCGATTCGGCGGCGCTGCTGGCCGTTTTATGCGCTCTGGGTTACAG
>CAMWSP010000151.1 GCA_947176935.1 uncultured Porphyromonadaceae bacterium
GCAATGGTTAGCACAGCCGTAACGCCCTCTATAAACGGAAGATTGCCGGAAACATGGCCGATAGGCGCATTAAACGCCACCGGGAAGGAGTAGCAGGCAGTGAGGGCAGCAATCATCGAATACATATCTGACCAGTCAGCAGAAGGCCGATATTCGGTGAATTGTCCAACCACCAAACCTTTCAGGCGATCAAAAACCCCGGCGAGCTTCAGGCGCCAGAGCATCCTCTCCACTTTATATATAGGTTCGGCTATGTCTTCTATAACGAGAATTGTGTCGGGGAGAGTCAGAATGTCGAACGGGGTGCCCACAAGGCCGTCGAGCACGGCGAGATTGCCGCCGCGAAGTATGCCTCGGGCGCTGCCGGGGCGGTTGAGCGGATGAGCAGCCCATTCAATCGAAGGCATTTTGCCCGTGCGCAGAATCTGAAAGAGCCTGCGGTTGGCTTCGTCGCCCGGGCATTCCCGCAGGGTGAGTTCCTTGGCCATTGAGGAGTGGATTGAGCGGATGCCGTTCTTATGCCATAGGGCATGGAGCGCGGAAATGTCACTGAATCCGGCGAGCCATACGGGGCGATGCAGATTGAGCCGGTCGAGCAGATGAACGGCCCCGTAGCCGCCGCGGCCGCAAATAATGGCCTTGACGTCGATGTTATCTATGGCCGCCTGGAGGTCAGCCAATCGCCCGGAGGCACCGGCTGAAAATGAGCCGCACCGACCTTTGGCCGAGGGCATTATCAGGGGGCAAAAGCCTTCGGCTTCGAGGGCATGCGCGGCGCCGTCAATCAGCTCGGCATCGATAGCCGATGCCGGGCTGAGCAGGGCCACTACGGAGCCCTTAGTGAGTAGCGGCGGAGTTTGCAGCATCAGTCGGCGAGGCAGCCGTCGAGGCCTTTAATAATAGCTTCTTTGTCGAGATGCTGGCCGATGAACACGAGTTTGACCATGCGGTCGCCGTATTCTTCGTCCCAATCGCGGCGCAGCTGCGGGTCGCGTGCCATCATAACCTCCAGCTCTTCGGCGGGGGCAGTGGCGAACCAATAGCCTGCCGGCTTGAGATTTTTCTGAATGCCGGCCTGCTCGAAAAGATAACACATGTCGCGATTATTGGAGAAATAGCAGAGGCCTTTGCAACGGATAACGCTCTTAGGCCAGTTTTTGCCGGCATAGTAGTCGAACTTGTTCAGATCGAAAGGCTTGCGGGTGAAGTAAGTGAAGGTTTCGATGCCGTAGTGGAGATGTGCATGATGCTCCTCGCACTCATGGCAGTGACAGTGCTCGCCATGCTCGTGATGATGGTGGTGGTCATGCTCATGGTGCTCATGGTGATGATGTTCGTGTTCGTGCTCATGCTCGTGCTCATGCTCATCTTCATCATGGTGGCCTTCGATTTCACGAACCCATGTAGCAGAAGTGGCAACTTTTTCAAAGTCGAACATGTTGGTGTTGATAATTTCGTCGAGGTCAACCTTGGCATAGTCTGTTTCAATGATTTTTGCCTTGGGCTGCAGGGCGCGGATAACGGCACGCACGCGGCCGGCATCCTCGCGGCTCACTTCCGAAATCTTGTTCAGGATAACTATATTACAGAATTCCACCTGCTGAACAACCAGAGCCTCGATGTTGTCATCATCATGGTCGAACGCCTGCAGGCTCTCGCCGCATGCGAATTCGGAGGCCATGCGCAGCGCATCGACCACGGTGCAGATGCAGTCGAGACGCGGGCTCCCTTCGGCGGCGTATTCCGAATTGGGGTCAGACATGGTGCATATTGTCTGGGCAATCGGGGCAGGCTCGCAGATGCCGCTGGCCTCTATAACTATATAGTCGAACTGACGAGTGGCTATAAGGTCGGCCAGCTGCTTCATCAGGTCTGTCTGAAGCGAGCAGCAGATGCAACCGTTCTGAAGGGCCACCAGGTCGCCGGAGTTTTGGTCCTGACCCACAATGCCGCCCTTCTGAATGAGGTCGGCGTCGATATTCACCTCGCCTATATCGTTGACTATAACGGCGAAGCGGATGCCGCGTCGGTTGGCGAGGATTTCATTGAGCAGAGTTGTTTTGCCGCTGCCCAGATAACCGGTGAGCAGCAGAACCGGAGTTTCGTTATTCATTTTTTCCATAGTGACTGCAAATTTACGAAAATATACTATAATTTCAAAGCCGCTTCGTAGGCTTTAATTGTTGTTGACTTTTTAATCGCCTTGAGGCATTTGCGACCTATGATTTCCTCGGGCGCATACAGCCAGTAGGGCTTCATTTTCTGGAGAATCTGCGTTTCGCCGCAAAGCGACTGACTCAACTCGTTGAATATTTCGGCATTAAGACGTCGGAGCGCCCTACCCCTCTCCACTTCGATCATTTCACTGCCGGCTCGCCACTCGCCTATTAGGGTCGGGCGCGCAAGCAAGCCCCTGCCGATCATTACACCATGCAGTCCGGGAACGAGCTGCAGCAGGCGGTCAATGTCGGCCGGCGCGGCAATGCTGCCGTTATAAATCACCGGATGATCAATTTCGGCTGCCATGAGGGCGAACTCGTCGAGCAGCAGCGGGCCGTCGTAGGGGTCGGCAATCAGTCGCGGATGAATGGCCACATGAGCCAGACTCATCCGGTTGATAACCGGGAGCAACGGGCGCCAGTCGCCGGCATCGGCAACTCCTGGGCGCATCTTGACTGAAAAGGTCATGTCGGGGCGCGAAGCCATCACATCGGCCACGCCCGCCAGCATCGCGGCATTAAGCAACGCACCGGCGCCGCGACCCTTTTTAACCTGCGGCGGAAAGGGGCAACCGAGATTGAGGTCAACTGCGGTATGGCCGGCAGCTTCTACCGCGTCGAGCAACATGGTAAATTCCTCGACATCGCGGAAAATCACCTGCGGCAACGCCTCGGAATCGGCGGCAAGGTCGCGAAGCTCCTTGCGTCTTGGGGCGCCATGTTCAATGCGCATAAACGGCGCGCAATACGCATCGGCCCGCCAAGAAGTTGAGCGGTGCAACCTGCGCCATACGGCCTCGGTCAGCCCCTGCATGGGGGCGGCGAAAAATTTCGGTTCCATAACCACAAAGTTAGCGCTTTTTACGCAAACATGCAACGATGGCGTTTTGACGTTTTCAGGTTTTTTGCGTACCTTTGCAGCGATTATGAAAAAGAAAATCTGCATAACCGGCGCGACCGGAACCATGGGCATGGCCACTCTGAAACAGTTTGCGCCACGCTCGGTTAGATTCGACATAACGGTGCTTGCGCGCCCCTCGAAAGCCAACCGCAAAAAGCTCAAACCATTCATGAAGCTCGACGGCTTCAAGGTTGTTTGGGGCGACCTTACGAAACTCGACGACGTTAAGGCCGCTGCAGGCGATGCCGACTATGTTCTCCATATTGGCGGCATGGTTTCTCCCTCGGCCGACTGGTTTCCGGAAAAGACGCTGAAGGTCAACCTGGCGGCGGCGCAAAACGTTGCCCGCGCGGTGCTCGAAGGCTCCAAGGCCGACACTGCCAAGGTTGCATATATCGGCTCAGTGGCCGAACTGGGCGACCGCAGACCTCCCCACCACTGGGGCCGCACCGGCGACCCGCTGACTCCGTCAATAGCCGATGCCTATGCAGTTTCGAAAATTGAAGCGGAGAAAGCGATTGTTGACTCCGGACTGAAACACTGGGTGGTTCTGCGCCAGACCGGCATTCTCTACCCCGGACTGCTGATGAAGGGCAGCGACCCGATTTCGTTCCACGTTCCTCTGCGCGGAATGCTCGAATGGGCTACCGACGAAGATTCAGGCCGACTAATGGCAAACATTTGCGAGGCCAATGTTCCCGCCTCGTTCTGGAACAAATTCTACAACATCGGTTCCGGCGAGAGCTACCGCCTGACCAACTATGAGTTCGAAACCTTGCTTCTCAAGGCTTTGGGTTGCCCCAAACCGGAAAAGGTGTTTAATCCCGAATGGTTCGCCACAACCAACTTCCACGGGCAGTGGTATCGCGACTCCGACAAGCTGGATGAAATCATCCACTTCCGCAGCAACGAGAGCTGCGACGACTATTTCCGCCGGATGAAGAAAATGACGCCGTGGTATTTCAGCCTCGCGCCGCTGGCTCCGGCATTCATAATCAAGGCCGCCATGAAAATGGTTGCGCGCCGCAAAACCCTCGGCACCCTCTGGTGGCTCGAAAACAACGACGAGCGCCGTATAAACGCCCACTTCGGCTCGCGCCAGGCCCAGCAATCAATTCCCGGCTGGAAAGAACAGACCCCGGAATTGGAAAAATATCCCGCCGGCGAACCGCGCGGCCGCCGCATTCCCCCGAAAGACAAAGGCCTGGACCACGGCTTCGACGAAAGCAAGTCCCCGTCGGAATGGACCATCGAAGATATGCGCCAGAAAGCAGCGTTCCAAGGCGGAGAATGCGTGTCGGAAACGATGACGCGAGGCGACGTTAGCACTCCGCTGCAATGGCGGTGCGGCCGATGCGGCGAAACATTCAGCGGCTCGCCGACCCTGATTCTTCACGGCGGCCACTGGTGCCCGAACTGCCTGCGCAAGCGCGTACTTGAATGACCGGCAACGACAAACTGATAAAATCGCTCTACAAACGGTTCCGGCGGCGCTCCGCATCGCTCGACCTGCGCCGGCTGGACCTTTTGTGCGACAACATCATTGACCGGCGCGGCCTTGAGCTGAACGACGACCGCATAGTTTTCACCGCCATGCCGGCCAATGCTCCGCTGCGTTCAATCAGGCTCGACCATATCAGAGGCGTTGCCGAAGTCGAGCAATATTTAGCTATCGTTCTGCATTCAAGCATCATTTTCTTCAACCGCTCAACGCTGCAAATCAGCGTTCACATCAAACAGCCGTCGCTGCTTGACCGGCTGATGAACGCAGATTCTAC
>CAMWSP010000152.1 GCA_947176935.1 uncultured Porphyromonadaceae bacterium
TGTCGTCGCGACAACCAATCTTAGTTAACCTTAAATCTAATACCATGAAAAACACGCTGCAAAGTTAAGGAGTTTTTTTGAATCTGCAAGCGTTTAGCAAGAAAAAATATGTTATAGGGCATAAATTTAACACATTTTCACAAAAGAATGAGGTTTCGGGCCGTTGCCGTGGCAATTTTTTCGGCCGCGCGGCGCAGGTCGGACGGGGTGATGGCCTCGAGCCGTTCGGCGGTGCGGGCCGGCGATGGTGCGGGCAGCCCGTGGAGCATGGCGCGTGCCGAGTTGATTGCAAATTGCTCCTTATTGTCGAGCGTCAGGGTCAGTTGGCCGAGATATTGGCGTTTATAGGCCTGCAGGCGGCGAGGGGTCAGTTCGCGGTCGGCAAAGCGCCGCAGCGTAGAGCTGACCAGCCGCAGGCAGCGCCTCACGTCGGCGGCGTCGCATCCGAAATAAATGGTCATCAGGCCGCAGTCGGAGTAGAGCGCCGTCGAGGCATCGACCGTGTAGACCAGGCCGCGGCGCTCGCGCAGCTGCAGGTTGAGCAGGGCGTTCATGCCCGGGCCGCCGAGAATGTTCACGGCCAGAGCGTTGACGAGCCTCTCCGGGTCGTGGAGCCCTCCAATGGGAGCACCAAGCAGAACGTGGGCCTGATGGCGCTCGTCGCAGCGCTCAACGTTGAATTCCGGTGCACCGGCCGGAGCTATGCGCGGAGCCATGTCGCCGCTCGCGGGCAGGTCGGCCAGGGCGCGTTCAACCGTTGCGGCAACCCTGTCGAGCCGTTCCGGTCCTAAGTAGAAGTAAACGCTGTTCGCGCGGGTGAACGCGCGGCTCAGATAGTCGCGGCAAACTTCCGACGATATGCCGGCAATCGATTCCTTGCTGCCGAGAATGTTGTGGGCCAGCGGGTTGTTGCCGTAAAGCAGTTCGTCGAAAGAGTCGTAGATAGCCTCGGCCGGCGAGTCGAGATAGGAGTCGATTTCGTCGGCTATCACCTCGCGTTCGAGCTGCATTTTGCGCGCCGGAAAGCAGGCATGGGCCGTCAGTTCGCCGATGAGCTCGGCCGAGCGGCGGTGGTTGCCGGCCGGTGCGGCGGTATACACCGTCGTTTCCTCCTTGGTGGTGAATGCGTTGAGCTCACCGCCAACGGCCTCCATGCGGTTCAATATATAGGCGTCGGAGCGGCGCGGAGTGCCCTTGAAAATGGTGTGCTCCACCATGTGGGCCAGGCCGTGTGTCTCGGGCGTCAGCTCGTCGCGCGAGCCGGCGTTGACCGTCAGGCCGGCATACTCCGTCGGCCCTGGGGCGTAGGTGTAGGCCAGCCTGATGTCGCCGCCAATGGTCAGCTGTTCGGTTCCGTCCATTGGCCGTTTTGCTTGATGAGGTTGATCAGCCGTTCAATAGCCTCTTCTTGCGGAATGTTTTTCTCTACGCATTGGCGGTTGTGGTAGAGCGAAATATGGTCGGCGGCAGCGCCTACGTAGCCATAGTCGGCATCGGCCATTTCGCCGGGACCGTTGACTATGCAGCCCATAACGGCGATTTTCAATCCGGGCAGATGGGCCGTAGCGGCTTTGATTTTGCCCAGTGTCGTCTGCAGGTCATAGAGCGTGCGGCCGCAGCCGGGGCAGGAAATGAATTCGGTTTTCGATATACGCAGGCGTGCGGCCTGGAGGATATTGAGCCCCAGTGCGGCGGTGTCGGCTCCCGCTGCGTCTATATATATGCCGTCACACAGGCCGTTGAGCAGCAGCGTGCCGAAGTCGGCGGCCGCGCGCAGGCTCAGGTCGGGGTCTCCGCCGTCGTAGCGCAGGCGGGGAATCACCGGGTTGTCTATGCCGGCGCGGAGCAGCCGGTGGCGCATGGCCTGAATGCGGGCAATGCGGTTCGGGGCGTCGGAGGTCAGTATGATTATGGCTTCGGGGCTGATTTCCGGCAGCTCGGCCTCTGTGTCGGCCTCGAGTTCAACCGTGGGCGCCGTAATTTCGTCGAGCCCCCAGACTGCGGGCAGCTGACCGCCGCCAACGTTGTCTATGGCCCGCGAGGGTAGGGCGCTTGGCTCCAGCGGGTTGAAGCCGTCGGCGTAGATAATCTCAACCGGCTCGGCGGCGGCGCTCGGCGCTATGTGGGCGAGCAGCGCGCGGGCCACCGGCACTTCCCGCTCCGGGTCTTCGCTGAGGCTCACGCGGATGGTGTCGCCGATGCCCTGATAGAGCAGCGCACCGATGCCAACGGCCGACTTCACGCGGCCGTCTTCGCCGTCGCCCGCCTCGGTAACTCCTAAGTGGATGGGATATTCCAGCCCTTCTTTCTTCATGGTTTCAACCAGCAGGCGCACTGTGCGCACCATAACAACGGTGTTCGACGCCTTGATGCTCACAACTATGTTGTGGAAATCATGGCGCGCGCAGATGCGCAGAAACTGCATGGCGCTTTCAACCATGCCGGCCGGAGTGTCGCCATATTCTTCCATAATGGCGGGCGAGAGCGAGCCGTGGTTCACCCCTATGCGCAGGGCCACTTTGCGCCGCTTGCATATTTCCAGCAGCGGCAGCAGCGCCTGCTCTATGTCGGCGCCGGGGCGCACGAAGTTGCCGGGGTTGATGCGCACTTTGTCGACCACCTCGGCGCAGGCCAGCGCGGCCGCCGGATTGAAGTGGATGTCGGCCACCAACGGCACGCTCACCCGCGGGCGAATCTGCCCCAACGCGCCGGCTTCGCGCACGCCCTGGGCCGTGAGCCTCACCAGCTCGGCGCCGGCTGCGGCTATGCGTTCAACCTGAGCTATGGAGCCGTCAACGTCGGTGGTCGACGTGTTGGTCATCGATTGCACCACCACCGGGTTGCCTCCGCCGATTCTTACGCTTTCGCCAATCAGCGCCTCGCGGCATTGCCGGCGGCGGTTGTTAAACAGGTCGGTCATTGCCAATCAGTTGGTTTTATGGGCATATTTAACTTCGGCGAGCTCGGCGTTGGCCTTGACTATTTTTGCCGACAGGCCGGCGCGATAGTCGGCCAGGCGTGCGGCCAATTCGGGGTCGGAGAGCGCCAGAATCTGCACTGCCAGCACTGCGGCGTTCAGCCCGGCGTTGATGCCCACCGTGGCGACTGCTACGCCCGGAGGCATCTGCACTATGCTCAGCAATGCGTCTTGCCCCTGCAGGGTCGAATCTATCGGTAGGCCGATAACGGGCAGCGGGGTCATGGCGGCAATCACGCCCGGCAGGGCGGCGGCCATGCCGGCGGCGGCGATGATAACCTTCAGGCCGCGGCCTTCGGCGCCGCGCGCAAACTCCTCTACCTGGGCCGGAGTGCGGTGGGCCGACAGCGCGTTCATTTCAAAGGGAACGCCCATCGAGTCAAGAAAATCCGCGGCTTTGCGCAGAATGGGCAGGTCCGATGTCGAGCCCATTATAATGGAAACTTTCGGTGTCATATGCGGTTGGTTTCGTAAAATAAAAAATCCTTAAAATAAAAAAGGTTGCAGCCTCTGGCGCAACCTTTAGTTCTTACTTCGCAGCGTTGAGAGCGGCTTGCTCGCTGGCTTTCAGGCGGCGCTCTTTAATGCGGGCCTTTTTGCCGGTGAGTTTGCGCAGATAATAAATCTTGGCGCGGCGAACCTTACCATACTTATTAACTACGATCGAGTCGATGAAAGGTGACTCCATCGGGAAGATACGTTCCACTCCGATATTGTCGCTCATCTTGCGAACGGTGAAGCGCTTCTTCGAGCCTTCGCCGGAAATTTTGATTACAACACCGCGATAGAGCTGAATACGTTCCTTATTGCCTTCCTTAATGCGGTAGGCCACGGTGATGGTGTCGCCAGGCTGGAAACGGGGATAGTTCTTCTCCTGGGCAAATGCCTCTTCGGCAATCTTAATCAAGTCCATTGTGACTAATTGATAATTAAGAGTTTATACTGCCCGCAACATAACGCGCACCTCTTCGTCGCGCCAGCGATTACGGATTTTCGCCCGCAAAGTTACGAAAATAATTAGAAATTAGCAATTAGAAATTAGTAATTTTTTGCGCCACCCCCATTCCTAATCACTAATTCCTAATTCCTAATTCCTAATTACTCAGCATTAGCCTTAAGCCATTCGCTCCTCACTTTGTCCGGCAGGTGCCTAACCTTGAAGTCCGAGAATTTCGCCTTGAAGCCTTTGCCGTCGGGGCAGGCGGCAAACATGCCGATTCTGACGGGATGATTCGCCTCGACCCACGCGTTGCGCATCATCTTATATTCCTTGTCGTCAAACGAATAGAAAATCTCAACCGCGTCAAGGCGCCTTACGGCCTTAATCCATATATATTCCACGGGGCGGTCGAGCGAAATCACGCTCCAGTCGGAGGTCTTGTGGGTAACTACGGTGCTCAGATTATATTTGCCGTCAACGAACTCTATGCCCGTTTTGATATAATTCTCATGGTCCAGGCGAATCATCATGCCCGCCTGGTCGAAGCGCACCTTATAGTCGCCTGAAATTTTGACCTTGGCTTCGAATTCGCCGCCATATTCGGCATAGTAAAACGGCGCATCGTCAACCGTAAACCCATAGTGCGAAATGCGCCAATAGTCGCTGTTGGGGGTAACGTCAATAGTCAGGGTGCCGTCGGCAATCTGCCAGCTTTCCGGTTCATTGAACCAGTTCATTTTCTCGAGCGACTGTGCGGCTGCATATTGCGCGCAGAGTGCCGTCATAAGAATCAGAATAGTTTTTTTCATCGCGTTAAATACTTAAAATATGAATCACCATGCAAAATTACAACAATAATTAGTAATTAGCAATTAGCAATTAGTAATTTTTTGCGTCCCCCGACCTTACCGACCTTACCGACCTTAAAGC
>CAMWSP010000153.1 GCA_947176935.1 uncultured Porphyromonadaceae bacterium
TAAGCATGGCGGTCGAAACGGCAATAAGGCGGTTACATCAGTCGGAATATGGGTCATTTAAGCGGCCGGGCAGGGCATAAACATCGCGGTTATAGCCCAGCGCGAGGTTGGCGGTTATGAGCGCCCCACCCTTTTCGGCACTTTCAACAACGATTACGCAGTCGCTCAATCCGGCGATTATACGGTTGCGGGCAACGAAGTTTCCTTTATGAATCGAAGTTGTGTGGCCATATTCCGAAACGAGCAGACCGCACTCGGAGACTATGCGGGTAGCATCGCTGCGATGGTCAGACGGGTAGATGGAGTTCAGTCCGGTGGCCATAACGGCAATGGTCGGGATTCCGGCGGCCAGAGCGGCCCGGTGGGCAGCGATGTCGATGCCGTAGGCCAGACCGCTGACAATGGCTACATTGCCAACCCTTTCGGCCAGCTCGCTGACGAGTTTGCGGGTGAACTCAATGCCATAGGGGGTGGCGTGGCGGGTGCCTACGATTGCCACCATGCGGTGCTCGTTGAGATTACACGAGCCACAGGTATAAAGCATCAGCGGAGCGTCGTCGCATTCGAGCAAGCGGCGCGGATAGTCGCTGTCGGTGAAATATACGGGGCGGATGCTGTTCGACTCCACGAAATTGACTTCGGCGGCGGCTTCGGTCAACACCCGCGAGCGATATTCGTCGCTATAGATTCGGGCCTTGGACTGGGTCAGATAGCGCAAACGGGTTTCCGACAGAGCAAAAAACTCGCGCTCGGAGCCAATCATGCGCAGCAACTCGCGGCCGAGCGTCAGGTTCATGCCGCGGATCGATGCGAAAGCAATCTGATAATGAAGTCGCGAATAGCCACCCATAAGCGTCAGTTCAAATAGTCTTTAAATGCTGCGGCCAGCTCTTCGCCGCGGCTCGGACGTCCGCCGATAACGTTAACTATGGTCACCTCGGCATCAACCACCAGCCGGTCGCCATCGGCGGTTATCCACTGGTGGAAGATAAAGCGGGCGCCCTCGCGCCGTAGGTTCAGATGGCTGGTGAACTCACTGCCCAGGCCAAGCGACGACAGATATTGGATTTCAATGCGGCGCACAACGGGCGACATGTCGCGCCGGCGCATGTCGGCAAACGAGAATCCTGCTTCATGGCAGAACTCATGGCGCGTATGCTCGAGGTAGTTCAGATAGCAGGCATTGTTGACAATGCCCTCGGAATCGACCTCATAGTCGCGCACCTTCATTTTAAGTTCAAATGCTGCGGAATCCATAGGCAGCAAATTTACGCACTTTTTTGCAAATTGCCAAATCTAATTGCGCCGGCTACCTGACCAGCGCGCGGCCAGCAAAGGTCAGGGCTATGCCGGCGCAGACCGAAACGGCCACATAGGCCACCGCCCAAAGCGTGCGCCCGGAACTCATCAGCGCTCCGGCATCGGCCGAGAAGGTGGAAAAAGTTGTCAAGCCGCCACAAAAGCCGCTAACGAGCATCAGAACCATGGCCGGACTGAGCAGCTGAGCGCGCTCTACCGCCCCGAGCAGCAGCCCGATAAGCAGGCAACCCAGCAGGTTCACTACCAGTGTGCCCGCCGGAGCGGGGCAGACCGACGCGGCCAGGCGGCAGAGCAGATAGCGGGCGCAACTGCCCAGCGCGCCACCCGCGGCCACATAGAGAAGATTTCGAATCATAGTCGGATAGAATAATCTTTAAACCGAAAAAATTTAAGGAGGATGGAATTAACCAACCTCCTTAAACTATGGGATTTCAATGTCGAAAAAACTTATTCTTCGGCCTTGGGTTCTTCAGCGGCGGGAGCTTCAACGGGAGCCTCTACGGCAGCAGCGGTCGAGCTCTTTTTGCGCGAGCGGCGGGTGCGGCTCTTCTTGGTGTCGGCCTTCTTGGCGTCGAGCAGTGCCTGGTTGTAGTCAACGAGTTCGATGAAGCACATCTGAGCGTTGTCGCCGAGGCGGTTGCCGGTTTTGAGGATGCGGGTGTAGCCACCGGGACGGTCGGCAATCTTCTGAGCGATTTCGCGGAAGAGTTCGCTGACTGCATACTTGTTCTGGAGATAGGAGAAAACAAGGCGGCGGTTGCTCATGTTGTCTTCCTTGGCGCGGTTGATCAGGGGCTCGGCATACATGCGCAGGGCCTTGGCCTTGGCCAGGGTGGTGAAGATGCGCTTGTGCATGATCAGCGAGATGGTCATGTTAGCCAGCAGGGCGTCGCGGTGGCCCTTCTTGCGGCTGAGATGGTTGAAATTTTTATTGTGTCTCATCTTTGGGTTTACTCTTTGTCTAATTTATACTTGGCGATGTCCATGCCGAAGGAGAGGTTAAGGCGAGCCAGGAGGTCGTCGAGTTCGGTGAGCGACTTTTTGCCGAAGTTGCGGAACTTGAGCAGGTCGTTCTTGTTGAACTTAACGAGGTCGCCGAGGGTTTCGACTTCGGCAGACTTCAGGCAGTTGAGAGCGCGGACGCTGAGCTCCATGTCAACGAGTTTCGACTTGAGGAGCTGGCGCATCTTCAGAACTTCTTCATCGAATTCGTCTGCGTCGGTTTCTTCGGGGGCTTCGAGAGTGATGCGTTCGTCGCTGAACAGCATGAAGTGCTGAATCAGGATTTTGGCAGCCTCTTTCAGTGCAACCTGAGGTTGGATGGAACCGTCGGTGGTGATTTCAATGAGGAGTTTCTCGTAGTCGGTCTTCTGGTCTACGCGGAAGTTCTCCACGGTGTACTTCACATTCTTGATGGGCGTGTAGATGGAGTCGATGGCAATGATGTTCACGTCGTCTTGCGGAACGATTTGCTCATCGGCGGGGGTCCAGCCGCGGCCCTTGTTGACGGTGAAGTCAAGGGTAAAGGATGCGGAGGGGTCGAGGTGGCAAATTACCAGCTCGGGGTTGAGTACTTTGAAGCCGTTGAGGGCTTTGCCAAGCTGACCGGCGGTTAGCACGTCCTGGCCGCTTACGGTCAGAGAGGCTTTTTCGTCGTCGGTATCTTCAACAATCTGCTTTAGGTCAACTTTTTTGAGGTTGAGGATGATGTTGGTAACATCTTCCTTCACACCGGGAATAGTGTCGAACTCATGAAGCACGCCATTTATGCGAATCGAGGAAATGGCGTAGCCTTCGAGTGAGGAAAGCAGAATGCGACGCAGGGCGTTGCCGATAGTAATACCGTAGCCGGGCTCCAATGGCTTGAACTCGAATTTGCCGAAGTTGTTGTCGCTTTCGAGCATAACAACTTTATCGGGCTTTTGGAATGATAAAATAGCCATAGGACTGGTTTGGTGGTTAACGGGTTATTACTTAGAATAGAGTTCGACGATGAGCTGTTCCTTGATGTTTTCGGGAATGTCAGCGCGGTCGGGGGTGTGGAGATACTTGCCGCTCTTGGAGGCTTCGTCCCATTCAATCCAGGGATATTTGGCGTGGTTGAAGCCGGCGAGGTTATCGGCGATAACTTCGAGGGATTTGCTCTTTTCGCGAACACCAACAACGGTGCCGGGAACTACATGGTAGGAGGGAATGTTCACTACCTGACCGTTAACAACGATGTGGCGGTGGAGAACCAGCTGACGTGCGGCTGCGCGGGTGGGAGCGATGCCCAGACGGTAAACAACGTTGTCGAGGCGGCTTTCCAGAAGCTGCAGCAGAACTTCACCGGTGATGCCTTTGGTGCGTTCGGCTTTTTCGAAGAGATTGCGGAACTGACGTTCTAGAACGCCGTAGGTATATTTGGCTTTCTGCTTTTCGCGGAGCTGGGTGCCGTATTCAGAAGTTTTGCGGCGACGGTTCTGGCCGTGCTGGCCGGGAGGGAAGTTTCTTCTTTCAAGCACTTTGTCGGGGCCGTAGATGGCTTCACCGAATTTGCGGGCGATTTTGGTCTTCGGACCTGTATATCTTGCCATTTGGTTTGTTTTTGAAGTGAAGTTTTGAGTTTGGTTTATTTATGGGTTGGCGGGGCGAAAGGCCGGGGCCGGGAGTCGGCGCGCCGGAGGTTGAAACGACGCCGCGAGCCATCGGCGCTAAGGCCGGGGTGCGGTGGGAGCCGGTAGCCTCTGAGTCAGCCGCGACCGTTGAGAGGGAAAGTGTGGAATCATCTATGAACGGTCAAATTAAAATTCTCAGGGGCTGGTGACCCTCTTTGGGCAGTTGGTGAGTTCGTTTCTCCTGTCGCGGGGCGGAACTGCCGCCGCTGGTCATTCCCCCGCCGGGGAATGAAGGGTTGAGTCGTGGACTGACTAATCCGGAAAAGGATTATACGCGACGACGCTTCGGGGGACGACAGCCGTTGTGGGGCAGCGGAGTAACGTCGAGAATTTCGGTTACTTCAATGCCTGCGCCATGAACGGTGCGGATTGCGGATTCGCGGCCGTTGCCGGGACCCTTCACATATGCTTTCACTTTGCGGAGGCCGAGGTCAAATGCAACCTTGGCGCAATCCTGCGCGGCCATCTGGGCGGCGTAGGGAGTATTCTTTTTGGAGCCACGGAAGCCCATTTTGCCGGCGGAAGACCAGGAGATAACCTGACCTTCGGCGTTGGCCAGACAAACGATGATGTTGTTGAACGAGCTGTGGACGTGGAGCTGGCCTTCGGCGCCAACCTTGACGTTGCGCTTCTTGGCTGCGACTGCTTTCTTTGCCATATCTTAATGCTGGATAGGTTAATTTACTTGGTTGCTTTTTTCTTGTTGGCAACGGTCTTTTTGCGACCTTTGCGGGTGCGGGCGTTGTTCTTGGTGCTCTGGCCGCGAACGGGAAGGCCGTTGCGGTG
>CAMWSP010000154.1 GCA_947176935.1 uncultured Porphyromonadaceae bacterium
TCGTGCCGCCCTCAGCGAGATTCTTGGTGGGTTTGTAGCGCTCCGAGGGTTAGTATTCGGTGGAACGACCGATAACTATGCCTACAATCAGACCGACAACAACGGCAAGCGAGAGGTTGACCCAGTTAGGCATGCCGAGCAGCCACATAATCACGAACGTGGCGCCAACAATCAGAACCGAGCTGATGTTAGTGCCCACGCTCAGGGAGCCGAGCAGCTGTTTGATAGATGCGTTTTCTTTGGTGCGGACTGTGAAAATGCCGATAATCGACAGCAGAATACCCACTGCGGCAATCAGCATGGGAGCCATAACGGCCTTGACCTGCATGGCAACGGCGGCTTCCTCACCCATAGCAGCGGTGCCTCCTGCAGCGGCAGCGGCGCCCAGGGCTGCGGTGGCCAGAATGGAACCGCAGTAGCTTTCATAGAGGTCAGCGCCCATGCCGGCAACGTCGCCAACGTTATCGCCTACGTTGTCGGCAATAGTCGCGGGGTTGCGGGGATCATCTTCGGGGATACCGGCTTCTACCTTGCCCACCAGGTCAGCGCCGACATCGGCAGCCTTGGTGTAGATACCGCCGCCTACGCGAGCGAATAGTGCCTGAGTTGATGCGCCCATGCCGAAGGTGAGCATGGTGGTGGTAATCATGGTGAGCTTGTGTGTGCCGGGTTCGTCAACGAGCCATTCGAGTAGCAGATACCAGAACGAAATGTCGAGCAGGCCGAGGCCAACAACAACCAGACCCATAACGGCGCCTGAGCGGAAAGCTACGCGCAGACCATCGTTGAGCGAATTGCGGGCGGCATTGGCCGTACGGGCTGAGGCATAGGTTGCAGTCTTCATGCCGAGAAAACCGCTCAAACCGCTGAAAAAGCCGCCGGTGAGGAAGGCTACGGGAACCCAGCGATTCTGCAGGTCAAAGCCGTAGGCCATAATTGCGAAGATAATTACGAGGCAGACAAAAACGATGGTAACGATTTTATACTGCTGTTTGAGATAAGACATGGCACCTTGGCGCACATGCGAGGCAATTTTTGCCATGAGCGGCGTTCCTTCGCTCTCTTTCTTCATCTGACGATAGAAGAACAGCGCGAAAAGGAGAGCCAGAATCGAGGCTGCGGGTACGAGCCAGAATAGCGGATGAATCTCCATGTGTAATTGAATTTAGGTTAAAGATTAGTTGTTTATATGTTATTGTTATGAAATTTCACCTGAATCGTTCAGTCGCGAGGCTTTGGTGTGGGTCCACATATCCTCGCGTTTTTGAATCTCATAGGAATCTATGTTGATTATCATTTTCTTTTCCTTATTGCTCGCTTTCGGTATTGCGGGTTCGCCTATTTCTATGCAGCATCCGCCTGGCGATGCGCCATAGTTAGCCTCGACTATCGGCCACAGCAGTCCGGCTGCGGTCATAACGTCGGGGGTCTTGGAGCGGGAATTCAATGTCACTATAAGTTCCTGCTCGGCGCGGGTGAAGGCCACATAAAGGCTGTTGAGCTCATCTATGGCCTGGTCGTCCTTATATTGCTTTATCTGCGGAGCGAAAGCAGTCAGCTCATAAGGCATATTGCCGGTGTTGCGGACTTGAGCGTTCAGCGGGAAGTATGTCGGCACGCATACGCCGAGGTCAAGCCCGTTGAGGAAGTCGGCCACATTATACCACCGCGTGGTCTTTTCTTCATCGAGCGTTCCTCCGAGCAACGGCAGGTGCACACATTTGAATTCCAAGCCTTTGGACTTATGTATGGTCATTACCCTGATGGCATTTACGCCTTCGACCAGGCCGACTGCAGCTTTGGCTTCGAGTTCATCGTCCCATAGCCGCAGAAAACCGCTCAATGTTGGCGCTTTGCCTCGGCAATAGTCAATAATAAGGTCTTGAAAAGCGTTGATATACAAGGCTTCGGTAGTCAGCAGTTCCTGAACGGGCATCTGGTTGATAAGCGCCTGAACTAATTCAAACAATGATTGCCCGGAGGCACGTTTGAGCCGGTTGGCGGCGTTGGTATCGGTTGATTCGGCACTTACGCGGCGCCGGTTGAATTCGCTGATTGCCGCGCTGACGGGGTCGTCAATGTTGGTGTCGCGTTCGTTGATAAGAATACGCTCGTTGATGAAGTCAAGGTCGTAGTCAGTCATGGGGGGCAACTTATCCGGTAGTGGCTCCTGCTTCTGAGCCGGCTGCACCATTTGCCGCAAGCTGCTAACAAGCCATTTGACCGACTTGGCCGAGCTAACATACAGAGCCTCGTCGGAAAGAACCTGTGTAGTTGCAGGCAGCAGACCGGCATTGACAGCGTCAAGCAGTTCGCCTACAATGGTATTACCTTCCTTGTTGGTTCTGACTAGAACTGTTATATCTCCGGGAGCAAAGCCGTTTGCAAGCTGGCGGGCAATGTGCTTGACCATGCGGGCAATAGGTTCGACTGTCGGTCCCGTCTTCTCATTGATGTTCAGGGCAATATTGACGTGACCTGCCAGGTTGGACTTCTCCGCCTTCTGCGCAACGTTGAGATATGCATCGGCCTTATCGCTGTCAATATGAGCGGACATAACTTTGCCGGCCTCACTGAACAGCAGGTTATTAAACTCCACAATCGTTTTGGAGCTGCGCCAGTTCGAGGCAAGCGACTTGGGGTTAAAGTGATTCTTTATATCGCTGGTCGTTTGGAGTTCGTTTGCCAACAGTTGCGGGTCGGAATTACGGAAGCGGTAGATGCACTGTTTCACATCGCCGATTATCAGATTCTCATGATTTTCCGAAAGGCTCTCTACAAGCAGCGGCTTAAGATTCAGCCACTGGAGTCGTGAAGTGTCTTGAAACTCATCTATCAGAAAATGCTGGAGTCTGCGACCGATGCGTTCGTAGATGAACGGTGTTGTGTCGTCGCCGATAATCTTCTTCAGCAGAGTGTTCGTGTCGGAGAGCATAACGGTGTTGAGATGCACCTTGAGCGCCTGGCGGACTTTCAGCACTTCGTGAAACAGGCCGTAGTACTTCATGTTGGCCAGCATGGTTTCTATTGTGCAAAGCCGGCCAAATGGTCTGGTAATGTCGTTCAAATCCGCAAAAAATCGGGCTGATTCCTCGGGATATTGCTTCTTCCCTTTCGCCAGAATCAGTTTTTCGGGATTAGGAAAGTCCGGCGAGAAATAGCTGAAATTCGCCTGCGAAAGATCGCGCAACCTACCCTGTTCTATTAGTTTGAATGCGTTGTTGAGCGCCGAATAAAGATATTCACCGATTACGCTCGACCTTGTGCGCCCAATGAAATCAAGCAGCTGACCATACAGCTCGCTGCGCTTATGCTTGAGAGCTTCTTCAAAGTCCTCAATGGCATTGGGAACGGCCAGAAACTCCTCAATTTTAGCTCCCTTGGTCTGATAATCCTCGCCGGAAAGGGCGTTGACAAACCTGACAAGCTCTGATCGGAGCGAGCTCTTGGAGTTGAAAATCTTATATTCCTCGCCCTTCATAACCTGGTTGGTTATAAGGTTGGATATTCGGCGGATCAGGACTTCGGGGTTGAGATTCTTAGGCTTGACTGTTGAGCGATAGCCACACGAAAGTGCCAGCAATTCATTGATTGCTTGTTCTGTTATCTGCTTGTCTTCAAGCGATAGTTCATAGTTGCCGGCGAGGTCGGCCTCGTAGGCGAACGATCGGAGAACGCGCTGAAAGAACGCGTCGATGGTGCTGATTTGAATTTCGCCCAAGTCGAACAGAATCGAATCGAGAGCACGGCGGGCGCATTGCCTTATGTCGTTATCGGGGGTGGTGTCGTCGGATTTATAACCGAGCAAGGAGCGTAAGTGTGGCAGATAGTCGCTCTTATGCGCAGGGTTGGCGAGAAGGTTTAGTTCCTCAACGATGCGGCTTCGCATTTCGGCCGTTGCCTTGTTGGTGAAGGTTATGGCCAGAATTTCGCGATGGCGGCGCATATCATCTGCCTTAAACAGGTGGTAGCGACCCGATTCGCTTTTGTATCCTAACAGAAGAGTAATGTAGGTCAGAGCAAGATGAAATGTCTTGCCCGACCCGGCCGAAGCGCGGTAAACGTTGAGATTACCTTCATTGGTCATACCTTATAGCCCATTGCCCTCAGAAGATTACAAACGGCTTCGCGGCGCTCGCCTTGAATAAGAATTTCGCCCCCGCGGGCCGAGCCTCCGGTTCCGAGCTTTGATTTCAGCTCGGTGGCCAAACGCTTGATTTCTTCATCGGGGAGAGTGAATCCGCTGATAATGGTGGCGGTTTTGCCGGCGCGGCCCTTGCGTTCGATGTCAACAATCAGTTTGCCGGATTGGCGGGGCTTAGACGATTGTTCGGGCGCCGGTTCGGCGCCTTCGGGTAGATTGCCGTTGCTGAGCAGTGATTGCAGAGCGTTTTGCCAGGCGTTAGCCATAGTCGTTTTTGAAAAAAATTACGTGCAAATTTACGAAATTTTTTCGTGAATTGCACGCAAAAACGCAAGTATTTGCTTGTCGGGGCTCAATGTTGTGGCCATCAGGCGCATATCGGAGTTTTCGCGGGTCTTGAGTCGCTTTCTGAGTTCATCGGCCGGCAACGGAAAATTTCTTGCGGCTACCGACGCTTCGATCTTTTCCTTGGCCAATTTCCGTAGATTTGATGAGGAGAATGGCTCGACCCTCACAACCTCGTAAATGTTACCCTGAAATCCTTTGGCCGGATTGCGA
>CAMWSP010000155.1 GCA_947176935.1 uncultured Porphyromonadaceae bacterium
GTTGCTGCCTGTTGGGCGATAGTTTCGTTAATTGCTGACATATTTTTACTTGAATTTTTATAGGGTTAATAAATTATTGCTGGCTGAAGATTACAATGCGGTTCCAGTTGTTGGTCTGATAGGGCTGCTGGGTTGAGCCTTCGGCGGCCTTGGTGAGGCGGTCGGCCGAGATGCCGTAGTTGTTGACCAGAACATCGTAGACTGCCTGAGCGCGGCGCTCGGAGAGCTGCTGATTGTAGGTGGTGCTGCCGGTGTCTTTGTCGGCGTAGCCGGTAATGGTAATTTTAGCCTTGGGATATTGTTTCATGTATTCGGCAACATTGTAAACGTTGACCATTTCCATCGGGGTGATGCGCGAGGAGTTGATGGTGAAGCGCACTGTTGTGAGCATCGGGGCGGGAGCGGCTTCGACAGGAGCGGCCACTGGAGCGGGCTGAACTTCGGGGCAGGGGAGCTGCGATTCGGCTGCCGCGAGGGCTGCGGAGGTAACGGCCAGTTCGTCGCGCAGGTTGTTGACCTGATTGTTCAGGGCGGTCATGTAGGCCGAGCTGGCGCAGGGGTCATAGGTCTTGAAGGCTTTGCCGCCAATGTTTACTGTTATGCCGCCGGTGCCTTGGAACGCCATGTCGATGGGGGCGCCTTCGGCAACGTTGTTGAAGTTATCGCCGGCAAAAATGGCGCGGCCTTCGAGGAAGAGGTCAACGTATCGGCAAAGGCGGAAGCGCACTTGCAAGCCGGCGCTGACGGGAATCATCCAGGTGTTGTGGCGCGGGCCGTTTTCATCAACGTTAATCATGCGGGTGTTGCCGCTGAAGTGGTAGTTATAGGTACCGCCTACACCAACGAATGGCACTACGCTTACGGGACGCGAAAGGTTTACTCCGCCAATCGAATTAAACATATCCCACATCAGGTCGGCGTTGATCGACGCGGAGCGGAAATGGATGTTGGAAGCGCCGGTGTCTTCAATCATATTGCCGTAGTAGGCGCTGAAACGGAAGCCCAGATAGGGGGAGAACCAGCGGCCGAAACCGGCGTTATAGACTGCGGCTACCTTGACGGGATTATAGCGGAAGCCCTCGAAAGCGGTGATGTTTACGCCTGCACCCGCCTGAACGAACCAGCCGTCGCGCCAGGAATTATAGTAGTGGGGTTCACATTCCGGAACTTCGATAACCGAAACTGACTCGGATTCGGAAATGATAACCGGGGATTCCGGTGTCTGGGCAGCAGCGCTGAGGCTACAGGCGGCTATGGCTGAAGCCACAAGCGGGAGTAAAGTTTTTGTTGCCATTCGTAGTAGTAGTTGAAAAAGGTGATTTGTATGCCTTTCTAACAATACTACCCGAATAAAAGTTCAGGCAAAATAGCGCGAGTTCTTGTGTGCTATGATGATTCCGCAGGTCGACGACAGCGGTTTCATTGCGCCTGTTTCGGTCAGTTCTATGCCTAAGTCGGCCAGATTCAGTAGTTTATCGAGAGTGAATATCAGCGAGTGGTCGGGCAGCGACGGATAGCCGACTGCCGGGCGTATGCCTTGGTCAGCGGGAATGCCCCAGAGCTCGGCGCGCACTTTGGCGTGGAGCCAGGCGGTGGCGGCTTCGGCCAGGCGGTTGGCCAGTATGGAGTCGGTTATGCTGCCGGAGTCGGCGGCTATGCTGACGGCAAAAAGCCCGATATGGTCACCGTCTGTCGCCACATAATCGGCCAGCGCCGGGCAGCGGTCGTTGGGCCGCAGGGAGCGGGGAGTGGCGATTCTGACGCCGTTGGCCGTGATTTCTTCCGGCGCGGTGCGGCGCGCCGGCGTGATTATGGCGCGTGCCCTGGCCGTGAATCCGAGCTTTTTCAGGTCGGCTTTGGCGTCGCTGATAACCTCCCGTACCTGCGGATTATTGAAGTCGGGAGTGATTGACAGCTCGCCCAAATAGCCGCGCCAGTTAATCAGCGGCTCGAGGTCGGCCAAAGTCGGCGTGAAGTCGAACCGCCCGGTGCGGAGCGGGGTGGGGGCCGGGGAGTCTACGGCCTCGCCGCGCAGGCGGGCTTGCGCCATGTCGAGCTGCGAGGCGCGCTGAAGGTAGGTTTGGCGCAGCTGCTCCTGCTCGTTGCGGATTTCGGGGTAGAGTTCGCCAAGGTGGAGCACCTTGGGCGGCAGCGAAGCGGCATCGAGCGTATGGACCACCGGAGCGGAATAGAGCGGCGCGATTTTCACTGCCGTATGGAGCGCCGAAGTGGTGGCGCCGCCAACAAAAAGCGGAATCCTGGCCCCGCGCTCCTGCAAGGTGCGGGCAACGTTGCAGATTTCTTCGAGCGACGGGCTTATCAAACCGCTAACTCCTATGGCGTCGGCATCGACGCTCATTGCCGTGGCTACTATGTCGTCGGCCGGAACCATAACGCCGAGGTCAATAACCTCGAAACCGGCGCAGCGCATAACCGTGGCCACTATGTTCTTGCCTATGTCGTGAACGTCGCCGCGCACTGTGGCCAGCACCATTTTCGGGCGGTTGTCAGTTTTATCCTCGTTGGCGAAAAGCGGAGTCAGATAGTCAACCGCGCAGCGCATAACGTTGGCCGCACGCACTACCTGAGGCAGAAAAATCTTTCCCTGACCGAACAGCTCGCCAACGCGGTTCATGGCCGCCATAAGCGGACCGTTGATAACCTCCATGGCCGAGCCGGAAGCTGCGATTTCCGCATCGAGCAGTTCGTTGAGCCCGTCGGTGGAGCCGCTGAGAATCAACTCCTGGAGTGTGGGCCGGCTATTGGCCGCGGCGGCCGACTTGGCCGGCTGGGCGGATGCCGGGCCGGCGCTGATTTGCGAGGCGAGAGTAACGAGGCGTTCCGTTGCCTGCGCCGTTGCGTTGTCGATAACGGCATCGATGGCCCCAATGAGTTCAGCCGGTGCATCGGCCGCCGGTTCAATCGGGTCTGTGGGGTTCATGATTGCCATCGACAGACCGCCCCGGCGTCCGCGCTGCAGAAAGCGCGCGTGCATCAGCTTGCGCAGCGCATTGTTGCCGCGGAAGGCGAACGATAGGTTGCTGATTCCGCCGCTGACGCGTGCGCCGGGCAGGTTGGCGGCTATCCATTCGGCTGCACGGAGAAAGTCGGAGCCATAGGTGGCATGGTCGTCTATGCCGGTGGCTATGGCCAGCACATTCGGGTCGAAAACAATGTCGGAGCCGCGGAAGCCGGCCTGATTCACCAGCAGGTTATAGGAGCGGCGGCAAACCTCTATGCGGCGTTTAAAGGTGGTTGCCTGACCCTGCTCGTCGAAGGCCATAACCACTACCGCCGCACCGAGCCGGCGCAGACGGCGAGCGCGGCTAAGAAAAGCGTCCTCGCCTTCTTTAAGGCTGATGGAGTTGACTATGGGGCGGCCGGGGATGACCTTGAGCGCCCGCTCTATGACGGCGAAGTCCGATGAATCAATCATGAGCGCCGCCGGTGCGGTTCGCGGGTCGCTGACCAGGGCGCGCACAAAACGTTCCATTTCGTCGGCTGCGTTGAGCATGCCGTCGTCCATGTTCACGTCGAGAATGCACGCGCCTGCGGCCACCTGAGCGGCGGCAATGCCGAGCATTTCGCCAAGGTTGCCTTCCTGAACCAGACGCAGGAACTTGCGGCTGCCGGCAACGTTGCACCGCTCGCCGACGCTGTAGAATTCCTGCTCGGGAATCAGCTCGAGTCCCGCAAGGCTCAGGCGCTGATTCGGTGCCGGTGGCTGATAGGGCAGGGCGTGGCGTGCTGCCTCGGCTATGGTGCGGATATGGTCGGGAGTGGTGCCGCAGCATCCGCCAACTATATTTAGGCGGCCGCGCTCGAGCAGTCTGCGAAGCGAAAATGCCATCTGTTCGGGCAGCTGGCGGTAGCGGCCGAGCTCGTCGGGCAGGCCGGCGTTGGCGTGGAGCGAAACGTAGCATGGAATTCCTTCGAGGCGCTCAATGTAGGGCAGCATCTGCTCTACGCCGAAGCCGCAGTTGAAGCCTATGGAGAGCGGGTCGGCGTGCATGACCGCCGCGATAAACGCTTCGGGAGTCTGACCGGAAAGCAGACGGCCGCTGTCGGTGAGTGTTGCGGAAATCATTATTTCAACCTTACGCCCGGTGTCCTGCATGGCGTTTTGAGCGCCGAGAATGGCTGCCTTGGCGTTGAGGGTGTCGAACACCGTTTCAATCAGCAGGGCGTCGACTCCGCCGTCAATAAGGCCCTTGGCCTGAACGGCGTATGTTTCGGCCAGGTCGTTGAACGAAACCGTTCCGTCGGCCATTGAAAGCGAAACGCCCGTGGGACCCATTGAGCCGGCAACGTAGTGGTCAGCGCCTGCGGCCTGACGGGCGAGCCGGGCGGCGGCGAGGTTGATGTCATACACCTTGTCGCTCAGGCCATATTCGGCCAGCGAAAGGGCGTTGGCGTTAAACGAGTCGGTTTCGATAATGTCGGCGCCGGCATCGATATATTGGCGGTGGATATTAATAATCGCGTCGGGGTCGGTGAGCACCAG
>CAMWSP010000156.1 GCA_947176935.1 uncultured Porphyromonadaceae bacterium
GGTGTGGGGATGTTTTTAAAGCAGTTTGATAAATTCGTCGAAAAGGAACTCGGTGTCTTTCGGGCCTGAGCTGGCTTCGGGGTGGAACTGAGCCGAGAAGAAGGGTTTCGACTTGTGACGGATGCCTTCGTTTGTGCCGTCGTTCATGTTGATGAACAGCGGTTCCCAGTCGGCGGGGAGGGTGGAGTTGTCGACAGCGAAACCATGGTTTTGCGAAGTTACGAAGCAGGTGTTCGTTCCGGCCTGTCTAACGGGCTGATTGTGGCTGCGGTGGCCATATTTGAGCTTATAGGTCTTGGCGCCGGCGGCTTTTGACAGCAGCTGGTTGCCCATGCAGATGCCGCAGATGGGTTTGTCCTGCTGCAGAGCCTTGCGCAGATTCTCAACGGTTTTGTCAACCATGTCGGGGTTGCCGGGGCCGTTGGAGATAAACAGGCCGTCGTAGTCGAGCTGAGTGAAGTCATAGTCCCAGGGAACGCGGATTACCTTTACGCCGCGGCGCGTGAGGCAGCGGATAATGTTGTGCTTAACGCCGCAGTCAACCAGAACAACGGTTTTGTCGCCGCTTCCGTGGGTTTCCACTTCGGTGCAGGATGTTTTGGCAACGAGATTTTCCTTGTTGGGGTCATACCAGTCGGTTTCTTCCGAACCGTCAACAACTATCTTGCCGAGCATCGAGCCTTTTTCTCGGAGGAGTTTGGTCAGTGCGCGGGTGTCGATGCCGTATATGCCGGGAATTTTCTCTTCGTTGAGCCACTGCGAGAGCGAGCGGTCGGCCTGCCAGTGGGAGTGGTTGTAGGTATAGTCCTGCGCAATGATGGCGCGGGCATGGATGTGGTCACTTTCGTAGAATTCGGAAACATCGTCTTTTTCGCGGCGGGGAGCAACACCGTAGTTACCAAGAATGGGGTAGGTGGTAACGAGTATCTGACCTTCATAGCTGGGGTCGGTCAGCGACTCCGGGTAGCCGGTCATGGCAGTGTTGAAAACGACTTCGCCGGCAGTCGATGCGGGGTATCCGAACGACTTTCCGTGGAAAACAGTTCCGTCTTCGAGTATCAGACGGGCGTTTAGAATCTGGCGCATAAGCAAAGAATGTGGTAATTTTTTCTTTGCGTGCAAAGTTACGAATTTTCCCGCTAACTTCCGGCCTTTTTTAAACCAAATTTTACGTTTGGGTGTTAATTTTTCAGATAATTCAATTAACTATAAGAAAATGAAAAAATTCGGAATATTTTATGGCTCGCAAACGGGCATGACCGCTTCCGTTGCCCGCCGCATAGCCTCAAAGCTTGGCCTCGATGAAGCCGACGTTTACGACGTAGCTAAAACCGCCCCTTCGGTTGTTGGCGATTATGAGAATTTGATTTTTGCAACATCTACCTGGGGTTCAGGCGATGTTGAGGTAGATTGGCTTGATTTTCTGGACGCTCTGAAGGCTATGGATTTGCGAGGCCACAGGGTTGCCCTTGTAGGCGTAGGCGACGAAACCATGGCCGATACATTCAACTCCGGCGTGGGTATAATCTACGATAAGCTGAAAGATAGCGGGGCCTATTTCATCGGTTCCTATCCGGCCGACGTTTATAAGTTCAACCATTCCGACGCCATTATCGACGGCAAGCCTGTCGGGTTGCTGCTCGATGAAACCAACCATGCCGATTTGACCGACGGCCGCATCGACGGTTGGCTTCTCGAGGTTGCGCATTATTGATTTGCAGTTATTTTGATGTGGCTTTCGGTCGTGGCCGGATTCTGGATGACCTGAATCTGAACCGGAAGCTCTGCACGCAGTTCCTCCACGTGGGAAATGATTCCTACGTGGCGACCTGTTTGTGAATGTAGCTGAGTCAGCGTGGCTATGGCATCTTTGAGAGGCTGACCGCTCAGTGTTCCGAAGCCTTCGTCGATGAATAGCGTGTCGACTTCCAGGCCTTCAGCAATATCGCTCAAAGCGAGCGCCAAAGCGAGCGACACCAGAAAGCTCTCGCCGCCGGAAATGGTGTTGGCCGGACGCGACGCACCGCCATCGTAGGCATCGTCGACGTAGATAACAAAGGAATTCGGCTGAACACGTAGCCGATATCGGTCAGATAGCGTGGCCATATACTTATTGGCGGAATCAATCAGATCCATAAGAACGTAGGTCTGAGCAATGTTCACGAATTTCTTGCCCGTGGTGTCGCCGAAAAGATTGTCGAGTTGGCGCCAGCGCTCCTCATCCTTACGCTTTTCTTCGAGTTCGCGCAAACGTTCGGCATGCGAAGCTCGAGCTTCATTGTCGGCGGTAAGTTTCTGAGTGATTATGCCTATCCGGCGATTAACTTCAATGGCTTCATTATCGGTTGTTTGCTTTTGACCGTTCAGTTCCTCCTGTGATTTATCGCCGAGTTCGGCAGGACGGTTAGCGGAGTGTTCGGCGTAGCGCTTGCGGGCGTCGTCAAGTGTGGCCTTTGCGCTGACAAGTGCATCTGATGCCGCTGTAATGTCTCTGCGCGCACGCGCGACTTCATCGGCCGATAGCTCCAGAATCCGCTTCAGAATGAAGTCCGGCATATTGTTTTCCGTCAGGAAGGCTGCTATTTGAGCCTGTGCGCGCTGAATGGTTTGAACGGCGTTCTTTTCGGTTTGGCGTTTTGCTGCAACTTTTGCGTTCAGCGCACTGATTTCCTGATCTATGTTGGAGATTCTGACAGGGCTGACCGGAGTGTCGCACGGAAGGTTGATTTCGTCGATGATGCGTGTGTTGCGTGTGAACTGCTCGCGAGTGTTTTCTATGTGGCGGTTGAGTTCGTTGAGAGTTTCAACTGCCTTGGAGTAGGTTTGAGCCGAGCGTGTCAGTTGGGCCGAGAATTCGGCGGGTTGTTTTATCGGAGAGTAATCCGATTCATAGGCTGACGTAAGTGCTGTGACTTCCGACTCTATATTACCGATGCTGAGTTCTACGGCATCGATTCTTCCGCGCAGAGTTGCCAGAGTCGTTTGTGCGGTCACCAAACGTGAATTAACTGCGGACAGAGCTTCGTTGGCTTTATCGGCATTAGTCGTGGCTACCTTCAGCTGCTTGTTCAGCTCCTTGAGTTTAACCGACAAATCGTTGATTTCAGCCAATAGGGCTTCAACTGATGCGATTTCGTTATTTATTGCGGCGATTGAGCGCACGGGGTCCGGCAGGTTGGTTTCCTCGGCGCCGATGCTTTTTTGAGCAACTTCAATTTTTGCGGTAAGCCGATTAGCCTCCGCTTCTATGCCGGCCACTGTGTTTTCGGTTTCGCGATAGGTCTTTTCATAGCCCGTAATGAGCATCTCAATGTCGTTTTCAACCGGCAGTATCTCAACAGTCTGGCGGCAGAGCGGACACGCGCACCCCGGAGTCAGACCAGCACGGAGTTTTTTTATCAGAGCATCGACCGATTCGCGTTCACGTTCATAAATCTGCTTGGCTTCATCACGCTTTGCGCGGGCATCCTGGAGCCGGACGCTCAGGTCTCTTAGTTCCGCTTCGGTGCGCTCAATTTCAGCGCGCAGAGCAACTATTCTGTCCCTGCGCTCTACTTCGTTTTTTTCTGCTTTGAGACGATCGAGAGTCTGACGTATCTGTTCCGGCCGTTTGGCTTCGAGAATCGCTTCGAGGTCTTCGACCGACTGCTGCAGCTCAAGCCGTGACTTTATGCACACTTCGGCATTGCTGGCCGCTCGGTCAAACTCTTTCTGCAGTTCGGTTCGGATTGTCGCATCGAGTGCGGAGTGGTCCTTGCGAAGCTGAGCGAGCGATGTCCGTTCGGTTATCAGTGTGGCGAGTTTTGTTGTGATGATTTTTTCGCGGTTATAGACCTCAAGTTTCGGTTCCTCGCGGTCAATGAGCGCTTTCAGTTCCTGTGCTTTAGCCGTGTCGACCGTTATGGTGTTGCGCAGAAACTCCAGTCCGCCACGCAAATCGAGCGCGCGTGCCGTCAGCTCTTCAAGGTCGTGGAGCGTTTGGGTTTTCTCCCGCTCGGCTTTGGCGATTTCCATGCTCCAGGCGCGAGGCTCTTCGGTTTTGTCATATTGCTCGACGAGAGCCCTTTTGTTCGCAGTCTGCTCACCGGTAGCAATCGCCTCCGCTTCAGTGAAATTCTGCTGAAACGCTTTCAGTTGCTCCGTCAGAGTAGTTTCATTCTGAAGCCATAGAATCTGATTGGCGAGTGATTCGGACTGAGCTTTTAGCTCCTGATTCTTGAGCTCGAGACTATGCAGCTCCTCGGTTTCATGCGCGAGTTCTTCTTCGGTCAAGAGCACTATGTTGGCAAGCTGTTGCTGAAGGTCGTTGGCCGCCTCCTTGCGGGCTTTGTAGTTTTCCCTGATTCTGACCGATATGCGGCGGTAGATGTCGGTGCCGGTGATTTTTTCGAGGATCTCACTCTTTTCTTCGTTGGGTGCGTGCAGAAAGCGGGTGAAGTCGCCTTGTGCCAGCATTGTTG
>CAMWSP010000157.1 GCA_947176935.1 uncultured Porphyromonadaceae bacterium
TTTGTTTGTTTCCCCGATTGAAAAAGCCGGCGCGCGGACACTTTTCACTTTTTTGCCGGTCAGATTCTCTATTGCCGCTACTGCCTTCCGGGTGTCCTCGCGGAATTCATCGGGCGTCATTTTGTTGATCCAGCGGTGGGCATGAGAATGGCTTCCGATTTCGTGGCCTTCCGCATCAATTTTCTGAATGACGTGAGGAAAATCCAATGCTACCTTGCCGAGACAGAAAAATGTTGCTTTGATATCGCGGGCACTCAACTGTTCCAGTATGTGGTCAAGCAATCGGTCGAATTCCGCATATTTTTCTTTGCGGGCACCGATATAGTCTTTTTCAATCGACCATTCTTCTATGTCGAAAGTCAGTAGATTCATGATTCCCGTTTGGGGATTTCTTTAACAACTTTGGCCGGACGTCCGGTGGCGATAGTCCATGCCGGAACATCTTTAGTCACGAGCGAACCTGCGCCCACTATGGCTCCTTCGCCTATTGTAACTCCCGGCATAACAAATGTTTCCATTCCAATCAGGCTGCCTTTGCAGAGCCGGATTGGTTTCAGGATATATCCCAGTTTGGCGTAATCATCGCCCTGCCTATAGTTGGATAAATCGCGTTGATGACATAACAGTCGGCATCCGCTTGCTATATGGGCATGATCTTCAATGGTGATTAAATCGGAATGGCCGGCATCAATCCATACTTTATCTCCGACGAAAACGTTTTTGCCGACCTTGCAGCCGATGGTGCGGAGAATTGCCGGACGAAGCTTCCGGGGAGTTAACGGCGACAGCAGCCATGAGTCCATGACGTATTTAAGCAGAAAGCCGTCGCGATACGTTTTACACACCTTTTTGAAAACTCCCCACAAAGAAACCTGGCCATATTCTTCTTCAGAATAGTTCAAGCCGATTTTACGGAGAAATCGATATGTAGGACTAAGCTTTTTCTGTTCCATTATTTCAGGCTTTTGTAAAATGCCATCCATGCGTCAGTGAGTATCTCGCGGGAAAAGGTGGTTTTGACGCGCTTCTGACCATTTTTGCCCAATTCCTTTCTCAGATCCGGGTTAGCGTATAGTTTTTCCATGCAGTCGCGTAATGTTTTGCTATCCGCGGTTTTGCATCTCAAGCCGGTAACATCATCGACCATAGCGTCCATCACGCCATAAGTGTCGGAACATATAACGGGCAGACCGACGCACGATGCTTCTAAAACCGATAAACCGAACCCTTCGCGATAGGTCGGCAGAACGAACACATCTCCTGCCTGCAGCAATTTCTGAGGTTCAGGTGTCATTCCGTAGAAAATAACGTTTCCGCCATCTTTCAGGTTATGATATTCATAGAGCCTGCTCCTGCAGTTTTCTTCGTCCGGACCGACCAATAACAATTTGGCATTCGGTCTGGCGGGAACCAGTTGCTCAAACGCTTCGAATAATTCGTAGATTCCTTTCTCCTTTTTCAAACGTCCGAGAAAAACATACACTATGTCGTCATCGCTATAATTCAATTCCTGACGAATCGCTTTCCTGACATCGGCCGAGGGATTGAATCTTACAGTATCGACACCGCAGATTGAACCGGATGCCAATACTTGGGCATCTTGTTCCGTCATGATTCCGTTGGCAATCAGATATTGCCTTTGTGGCTCGCCATCAACCAAAAGTTCGGTATTCAGTTTTACGTCGAGCCTGTCAAGAGCCATATAGAGTTTTCTTTTTCTCCCACGCATGTTTGCCCATATCTGACCCGTAAAGGTCTTTATCCGATGTGGAACATGAGCGCAGAAGGCGGCGATGCCGGTCAGTAAAGTAGCCTTGCGGGTAATGGCATGTACGGCAAAGAACTGTTCTTTTTTAAAAAAAGAATACAGCTGCCACAAAGCTTTTATGTCGGCTCTGACATCGGGTCGGCGCTTGATTTCTATCGGATGGGCATATTTAACATTAAGGCCGGCTATTTCTTTGCGGTCGGTAAAGTTACCTACATAGCATATGTCGAATTCCGATGACAGTCTGTCGATTGGAACTTTCAGAAAGGAGTGAGCGGAGGTCGGACTCGATGTGATGAAACAAATTTTTTTCTTTTCAGGCATCTTAATGGGTGAGTACGTTGTGGAATCGATTTCGTATCTCGATTTGTGAATGATTTCTTATGCCGCACGCCAAAGCTGATTCCGCATATGTGCGCATGATATCAGGATTTTCAACGATTGAATGTAAGGTCGGATATATTTCTGAAACGGAATTACAGGTGATTGCCGCGTTTTCATTCTTGAGATATGCCATAGGGGCGATATCTTTCGGGCCGATGGCGAGGATGCACCGATTGCGGCTAAGGTAGTCGGTGATTTTAGTGGAGAACGAAAGCCGTGCAACATTGTTGAATCTGTTATCTAAGTGCTCTACAAATAAAAGTATATCCGCTGCTTCCTGCTCCCGGAACACGGATTGCTGAGGAATGTGGCCATGAACACAGCTGGTGCCCGGCACGTTTAAAGCCTTGTATTGTGATTTGGATAACGAGGTTCCGGAATATATATCCAGGAATATTCTGGTGCCGTTGCGGTTGATTTTTGACATCTCTTTAACCAGCGCTGCTATAGTCTTGTCGCGTCCTATTACCAGAGAACCGCTGTAAACTATTCTTATGGGTTTGGACGGATCATATGCTTTCGGATTCGTATTCGAGTCCAAAACCGGCTTTGTGATGATTATGGAGTTGACTCCGAATTCCTTATCGCACTCCTGTTTCATCTTAGGGCAAATAGTCAGAACCGTATCGCTGCCGGCAATAAGTTTCTTGACCTGCTTTCTTGTTATGAAACGATTAATCCGGGCAATCAGGCTATATGGTTTCTGACGATAAGTGAAATTATCATCCCACAGGAATGCCACAACCTTCTTGGGCTTTGCTTTTGATATGATATATTGGTTCAGCCTGTTGAAGTACCAGTAGCTCTCAACATGAAATAGGAAAACATCCGGGTTGAAATCTTCAATGAATCTATCCAGTTCTTTTGATTTCCAGTGTCCGGATTTCCACAGGAGTTCTCTGAGCCAAAGAAATATTGCCCACCGGTGACGACTGAAGAAATCGTATCTTCTTTTTTCCGACACTGCTTCTTCGGGAGTGTTGTTGATGGCTTCAACTCTCGCTACTTCCGAACCGGTCTGCAGCCGGGGGTTAAGGATGCTCCTGATAACGTTATTTTCGGTTATCCTGAAGTATCGCGAGCACACATCTGAATCCGGCAGTCCGGCGCGGGTGTAGATGTTTGCCAGTTTTTCGGCCGGATAGCCGCTCAGAAGCGTTGAAAAGGTGTTGGCCCCCGAGCGTTGGCTCCAGGCAGGAATGGTTGATACCAGAACTTTCGGATAATCCGATTGGGTCATTTGAGGTAATATCGAGTGGCGGAAATCAGAATTTGCGCCAGACGGTTTTGTTGACGATGCCGGTGTAGGATTGGATGAGTTTGACGATTTTGTCGGAGACGTTTTCGTCGACGTAGTTGGGAACGGGGAGGCCGCAGTGGCCGTTGCGGTTCATTTCAACGGCTACGTCGACTGCCTGGAGCAGGGAGGCTTCGTCGATGCCGGCGAGGATGAAGTCGCCTTTGTCGAGTGCTTCGGGGCGTTCGGTTGAGGTGCGGATGCACACTGCGGCAATGGGTTTGCCGATGGAGAGGAAGAAGGAGGATTCTTCGGGGAGAGTGCCGGAGTCGCTGACAACGGCAAAGGCGTTCATCTGCAGGTGGTTGTAGTCGTGGAATCCGAGGGGCTCGTGGGCAATCACGCGGCTGTTGAGCTGGAAGCCTGACTGCTCGAGGCGTTTGCGTGAGCGAGGGTGGCAGGAGTAGAGCACGGGCATGTCGTATTTTTCTGCCATGGCGTTGATTGCGTTGAAGAGGGAGAGGAAGTTCTTTTCGGTGTCGATGTTTTCTTCGCGGTGGGCGGAGAGAAGTATGTATTTGCCGGGCTGGAGGTTGAGTTTCTCGAGGATGTTGCTGGCTTCGATGTCGGGCAGGTTGGCGTGGAGCACTTCGGCCATGGGTGAGCCGCTGACGTAGGTGCGCTGCGGGGCAACGCCTGAGGCGTTGAGGTAGCGGCGGGCGTGTTCGGAGTAGCAGATGTTAACGTCGGAGATAATGTCGACTATGCGGCGGTTGGTTTCTTCGGGCAGGCATTCGTCGAAGCAGCGGTTGCCGGCTTCCATGTGGAAGATGGGTATGTGGAGGCGCTTGGCGCCGATAACGCTGAGGCAGGAGTTGGTGTCGCCGAGCACGAGCACTGCATCGGGTTGCGTTTCAACCATGAGCTGGTAGGAGGCGGCTATGATGTTGCCCATGGTTTCGCCGAGGTCTTTACCTACGGCGTCCATGTAGACTTCGGGGTCGGCGAGCTTGAGGTCTTTGAAGAATACGCCGTTGAGGTTGTAGT
>CAMWSP010000158.1 GCA_947176935.1 uncultured Porphyromonadaceae bacterium
GGTTATTACGTTGAGCGGTTCATTGTTGAGACGCATGGCTTCGAGCTTTTGGCGCAGCCGGGCGCGTACTTGCCCGCGCGTGGGCAACCCGGTTTTGCCGGGGCCCTGGGCGTTGAATCCGGCCTCGCAATAGAGGCAGTCGAACGAGCAGACCTTGCCGTCGGCCGGCGAGAGGTTCACTCCGAGCGACGCCCCGAGCCTGCGGCTGCGTATCGGGCCGAAAATAGTTTCGTGGAAAAGAATGGTCTGCATGTTCAGCTGAGTTTAGCCAGCGCTGCTCCGATGCGCTCCATGGCGCGGCAAATGTTTTCGTCGGAGGTGGCGTAGCTCAGGCGAATGTAGCCCGGGGCGCAGAATGCGGCGCCGTCGACCGTGGCGACATGGGCCTGTTCGAGCAGGTAGAGCGCAAGGTCGCCGGAGGTGGCTATGACTTTGTCGCCGAACTTTTTGCCCAGCAGGGCGCTGACTTCGGGGAAGAGATAGAAGGCGCCGGTGGGCTTATTGACCTTCAGGCCGGGAATTTTCGATGCGAGTTCCACTACCAGGTCGCGACGGCGCTCAAAGGCGCGGCGCATTTCTTCGACGCACTCCTGCGAGCCGGTGTAGGCTGCTTCGGCGGCCTTCTGGGCTATGGAGGAGCAGCCGCTGGTGTATTGGCCCTGGAGTTTATTCACGGCCTTGGCCAGCCAGAGCGGGGCGGCGCAGTAGCCAACGCGCCAGCCGGTCATGGCATAGGCTTTGGACACGCCGTTGATAATCACCACGCGGTCGGCGATTTCGGGGAATGAGCCGAGCGAGCGGATGGGGGCGCCGTAGTTGATGTGCTCATAGATTTCGTCGGCCATTACGAGAATCTGCGGGTGGCGGGCCAGAACGTTGACCAATGCCTGGAGTTCTTCGGGTGTGTAGACCGCGCCGGTGGGGTTCGAGGGAGTGCAGAGCAGAACCATGCGGGTGTTGGGCGTGATGGCGCCTTCGAGCTGCCCGGGGGTGATTTTGAAGTCGTTTTCAATTCCGGCGGGGAGCTCAACGACCTTGCCTTCGGCCAGCTTGACCATTTCAACATAGCTGACCCATGCGGGGGTGGGGATAATCACTTCGTCGCCGGGGTTGATGGCGGCGAGAATAACGTTGCAGAGTGCCTGCTTGGCACCATTGCCAACGACTATCTGCTCCGGAGCGACGCTGACGTTGTTTTCCTTGAGGAGTTTTTCGGCAATGGCCTTGCGCAGCGACATATAGCCGGGAACCGGGGTGTAGAAAGTGAAGTTATCGTCGATTGCCTTTTTGGCAGCTTCCTTGATATGGGCGGGAGTGGGGAAGTCGGGTTCTCCGACGCTGAGGTTTATAACGTCGACGCCCTGAGCCTTGAGCTCGGCGCTTTTCTGGCTCATGGCAAGAGTGGCGGATGCTGCCAGCGATTGAACGCGGTCTGAAATATGCTGTTCCATTTATGTTGAATATGAATTAGTTGCGAGCGTTGCGGAATATGCGGTTCCAACGGATGCCCAGGAAGCCTTTGCCGTCGGGGTCAAAGCTGATGAGCACTCGTTCGGGGCGGCCAACGATATGGTCCTCCGGCACGAAGCCCCAGAAGCGCGAGTCGAGCGATTTATGGCGGTTGTCGCCCATCATGAAATAGTAGTCCATTTCAAAGGTGTAGCTCCGGGCCGGTTCGCCGTCGATATAGGCTTGGCCGTTGCGCCATTCGGCCCGGTGGGGTTCGTAATGGTTGATGGTGTGGCCATAGGTTGCCCAGCCGTCGGCGTCGAGCTTCACTGTCATGCCCTTGGCGGGGATTCGGATGGGACCGTAGTCGTCGAGGGTCCAGCCGGCATCCATCGAGGTTGCCAGCGGGAAGAGGAAATTATCGTAGGGGGAGAAGTCGCAGCGGCGAACCGATGATACTTCGGGCATTTCGTTGAGCCGCTTGAGCGATGCGGCGGTGAGGGGTACTCCCTGGCCGTTGGGGTCGGCGGGATTGTCGACGCGGTCGGCCTCGCTGACTTCCAGCAGGTCCCAGAAGTCGGCGCGCTGCTGTTGGGTCATCTGCGGCCAGCGCGAGTGGGTGAAGGTGTAGTTAAACTGAACGTGTTCGGGCGCGGGCATCAGGCGGCCGTCGTTGTAGATTTCGCCGCCGCGGATTTCAAAGGTCTGACCGGGTAGGCCCACCGCGCGCTTAACATAGTTTTCGCGGCGGTCGACCGGGCGCCCAATAACTTCGCCGAAAACGTCGGGGTTCGAGCGGATGTAGGCCATGCCGTAGGCGCGTGCGCGTTCGTCGCGTTCAATCGCGTCACCCTCGGGCTTGGGTGCCACTCCCTGGGCAATCATCTGCTCACCAATCATGCGCGACATGGCGTAGATGTCGGGGTTCTGCTGCTTCAGGGCAACGGTGTCGCCCGCGGGGAAGTTGAACACAACTATATCGCCGACCTTTATGGTGTCGTAGCCGGCCAGGCGGTGGTAGGCCAACTGCGGCTGCTCGATGTAGCTGCGGGTGTTGACTATGGGCAGGGTGTTTTGGGTCAGCGGGAAGTGGATGGGGGTCATGGGCACACGCGGACCGTAGGCCATTTTGTTGACCCACAGGTAGTCGCCGGTGAGCAGCGTCTTTTCAAGCGACGATGACGGAATCTGATAGTTCTGGCCCACGAAGGCGAACACGAAGTAGACCAGCACCAGGGCGTAGACTATGGCGTCGACCCAGCCCATAACGGTGCGTACGGCCGCCGATTTGGATTTTTTCCACCAGGTGAAGGGGATATAGCAGGTGATGTAGATGTCGAACAGCAGGAGCCACCAAAGTGCCACCCACCAGTTGCCGAGCCATGCAACCCAGGCAAAAAACACCAGCGACACAAAGCCGAACCTCGCCCAGCGGGAGGGGCGGTTGGCGGTAACTCGCGCCTTGAAATCTTCTAAAAACTTATTCATTTAATCAGTTCGTTCATCATTTCGTCGATTGAGTGATAGCCCTCGCGGCCGGCAAGCCATTCAGCAGCCATGACCGCACCGAGCGCGAAGCCGGCGCGCGACTTGGCCGAGTGCTCAATGCTGATGCTGTCGACAGTGCTCTCCCAGGTAATGCGGTGAATGCCGGGCACTTCGCCGTGGCGAATGTGGTTTATGAGCAGTTTGCCCTCGGCCGGATCCTCGCTCCAGCCGCTGATGCGCGGAGAGGCTTCGGCTATCTGGTCGGCGAGCATGATGGCGGTTCCGCTGGGGTGGTCGAGCTTGTGGATATGGTGCGTCTCGGTCATGTCGGGGGTGTATTGCGGGAACTGCGCCATGATTCGCGCCAGATAGCGGTTCACGGCAAAGAAAACGTTGACTCCCAGCGAGTAGTTTCCGCTCCACATCAGCGCCGTGCCGGCGGGTATGGCCCGGCGCACGCGGTCGAGGCCGTCGGCCCATGCGGTGGTGCCGCTCACGACCGACACACCCTGAGCCAGCGCGGCGGCAACATTGCCTTCGGCGGTCGAGGGTATGGTAAACTCTATGGCCACATCGGCGCTCCGGAACGCGTCGGAGTCAATCCGGGTGTCGGTGTCGCGGTCGATTATGGCAACTATCTCGTGGCCACGGCTGCGGGCCACTTCTTCAATCATACGGCCCATTTTGCCGTAGCCTATAAGTGCAAGTTTCATCGGCAGCAAAGGTACGGAAAATTCCGCCAACTCCCAAAAAATCCGGAAATTTTGGCATGCGCTTGTTAATTTCATGAAAAAAGCGTAAATTTGCGGCTAATCTTTACCTAAAAATACCAACTTATTTCAATCATGAAGCGATTCATTCTTTTGTCTCTCCTCGGCGCCGCAGGTCTTACGGCATCGGCAGACTATGCCCTCAACTTCCCTGAGGGCACATTGCAGTTCGCCACCAGTCCGGCGCGCTATCTTTCGGGTGTAACTTTCCGCTCGGCGTCGCTGCCTGAACAGTATCTTAACGTCGGCCAGAACCCCGGCGGAGAATTGTATCTCAACAAAACATCGCAGGCTATTGTGCTGATTGCCGGTCAGAAAGTGGCCATCGAAGTTGATTGGGCCGGCAACTGGATGAACTCCTACGCCTACATTGACTGGGGCAACAACGGCGAGTTCAACGTTGAGATGGGCGAGGACAACATGCCCGTCAAGCCTACCGATATCGTAAGCTATTCCAACTACCAGGGTCTGAATTCAGCCGGTGAAGAAGCAAAGAATCCTACCAGCGGTCAGAAGGGCAACACGGTTTATCTGCCCGACTTCGTTGCCGAAAACAAGCCCGGCACCTATCGCTTCCGCGCAAAAATCGACTATAACAACGTAGACCCCGGCGGCAACGTGGTTTATGCGTCCGAGGGCGTTATCGACGATCATGCGGGTATCGTTTACGGCGGCACGATCGCCGCCGCCACCATCGTTGCTGGCTCTTATACAC
>CAMWSP010000159.1 GCA_947176935.1 uncultured Porphyromonadaceae bacterium
AGACATCGGAAGCCTTTGGAATGGAAGAGAATCAGTATGGTTATTACCTCAGCATCGGACAGTCGACCGGGCTTGTTGCGGTGGACTTTCCCATCGCTGAGCTGATGTTTTTTAAGTTCTGATGAAAAATACTTGCAGAAATCATCAGCAATACAGAAAATTTCAGTAACTTTGTCTTCGGTAATCATAACGGTAAATTCTTGTAGATATTATAATTAGTCACTGTAAATTTACGAAATTTTCGCGAGATTACCAAGAAAAATCAGCCACTTAGTTTTATGCTAAATGGCTGATCATTTTATTATTGGTTTTTAATTCCTTATATCGAACTCACGTTAAATAATCACTTTGGTTACTTTGGAGCCTTTGCGAACAATATAAACCCCGGCAGGGAGACCTTCAAGATTATTAGCAACCTTGATACCACTCAGATTATAAACCATTTGCGCTTCACCATCTGAATCCCGCACCTCAGTTATTGAATTAAAATCGGCATCACGTCCAATGCGGTTAACGAAAAGATTCCACGGCGTAGTCTTCGAAATCTTATCCGCCGCCGACTCCAAAAAATTCAACGTCCCATACTGATAAGTTTCTTCATTAAAAATCTCTACCGGACAATCGGCCGGTTCCTCTGCAAGGTATGTTATTGAGGCCTGACTATTACAATTATAGAAAGCTCCAGAGCCAATATTCGTCAGAGAGGTAGGTAATGTTATATCCTTTAGATTAGCATTATTAAAAAATGCGGCCATGCCAATGGTTGTTACTGAATTCGACAAATAGACGGACGTTAAACCATCGCACTCAGAAAATGCCCAGTCGCCAATCTCAGTTACAGAATTCGGTATAACAATCGAAGTTAAACCGCTAAGATAGAATGCCCTATCTCCAATCCTCTTAACCGAATTAGGAATATTTATCGATGTAAGACTTGAGCATACGACAAATGTATAATCACCAATGCTCTCAACCGAGTTCGGAATATCTATTGACGTGAGGCTCTCACAACAACGAAATGCACCTTCTCCTATAATGGTTACAGAATTCGGAATAACTATTGACGTAAGGCTTGTACAAGATTCAAATGCGGATTCTTCAATAATGGTTACAGAGTTGGGAATTTTTATTGAAATAATATTCTGACAGAAATCAAACGTTTCATAACCAATAGCGGATAGGGTGTATTCTACGTTTCCGTCTTGGGGATGCTCAGGAAGAATTACTGCACCGGAAAGGTCCGTGGTCGCACGTTTGGTTGCGCAGGTCTTGGCATCTTCGTCAATGACTGTGTAGGTCAGAGTCTGACCCTCATAGGTATACTCAAAATCGCGGGCATTAGCCGGGACTGCCGCCATTATTGATAAAAGGCATAACGCCCAATACACCGGCAACAACCGCCGGCTATTCTGTATATGTTTCATTGAAATGTTAGTTTAATTAAGTTCAAATTTGCGTTTATTCATCTACAGTATATACAAAGCGGAAACCTATATAATGTGAGTCAACCGCGTTCTGCTCTTTATATCTGGTACCCGGAACATTTCCACCCGTTACGCCGGGTTTCCAGCTCGTAATCATACAATCAGAGGCTACATCCTTAAAGCAACCGCCGCAATAGGGGCCATCAACATTAAAAACATCATCAACGGTCTGATTATTGCAAAGTTCGGCATAGTTACCCGACATGTCATATAATCCCAGTTCATTCGGCAGCTTTTGCTTTATACCTTGGATAGCACCGGAGCTATTAGTTTTATACCAACCAAGCTCATCTAACGAATCTCCACCGGCATATTTATAATGTTTACTTTTCATGCCGCCGGAAGCTGCGAACTGCCATTCATCAATCGTAGGCAACCTAAACGGCAAATTAGTTTTTGCCTGAAGCTCCGGAAGGTACTTTTGCATATCAGATTTAATAATAACTTTATCGTCATTACTATCAATCTTCGCCATCCAATAATCCCCGAACTTAACATTCTCGTTTATAGGCAATTCTGTTTCCATGATATAGAACGTTTTGAAAATATAGTTCTCAGGAACATCTACTCTAATCATCTTATACGTATTGTTCCCGATTGTATATGTTGTGATGTATTCTATCTCCTTGAATTTCGCAAAATTACCAGTTCCGGGGTCAGCTGCAGCCGGCTCAAGTTTATTGACTATTGGATACATTAAGCGGATGCAAATAATGCTTGCATCAAAAGCGTCTTTTTCGGATATCGAGGTATTGCCGATTTTTCCCGTGACCACACCGGATTCCCAGCTATTAACCTGACATTTCATTGCCTTAGCTTTATGGTGTCCGCCACAATAGGGACCATCAACATAGCCGATATCATCTGTATCATTACAAAGCTCAGCATAATTGCCCGACATATCAAAGAAACCAAGTTCGTTAGGCTTCTTTCTCATAACCGGTTGAGCTCCAGTGCCGCCGCGATTATTATAATACCAGCCTAAATAATCAAGATTATTGCCGCCTGCATAATCATAATGTTTACTCTTCAAGCCACCGGCTGCAGCGAATTGCCATTCATTAAGAGTCGGCAGTCGGAACGGTAACTGGGTATACTCTCTGACCGCATTTATGAAGCTTTGGAACTCCGACTTAGTAACGGCTCCATCATGGTTCTTATCGAGCGGCCCAAACCACTTATTACCAAATCTAACAGGTTCATTTGTTGGCATTTCGCATTGCATCATATAGAACGCCTTAAAAGCGGAACTCGAAGGAACATCAACGCGAATCATTTTATAATCCAGATTATCTACCCTATACGAATAAATATACTTTGACGGCTTCAAATCTGAATCCGGAATATTGCTCAAGTCAGAATCTGAGCCGGAGTCATCGCCTTGCCCACCCCCATTGTAATCGTCATCATCCGAAGAATCATTCGGATCATTATTAAAAGGATCATCGTCGGAGTCCGAAGTCTGGCCCGGCTCCTGAATATAAATGGTTTCTTTTTTACACGACTGGAGCATTCCGATTGGCATAGTCGCTGCCAAAACGAAAATCAATTTATATAAATAATTCATTGCTTAATAAAGAGTTGAAAGTTTTACTTGACTTGAGGTAGCTGTGCCGCCGGGACCGGTGGCCGAGCATTTTATATAGTAGGTAGTTCCCTTGGTTAAACCGCTGACCCTTACCGTTATCAGACTTCCCGAAAGCGAGGCCGATGTGCTGATGTTAGCGCTGCTTTTCCCATAATATCCCTTGACTGAGGTGACTTTAGCCTTGCTTTGATTGTCAATTCGGAATTTTGCAGTCAGTGAGGTTGTGTTGCAGTCATAGTCAACGAAACTCAACTCCGGCTTCTCATAAGAACTCGAACCGCCACCTGATGAACCGCCACCGCCGGTGTTAGAACCGCCACTATTGGATGGAGTCTGCCCGTAGGTATGATAGAAATATTTCGTATTGTCGACTATAACATAAAGTCGACCGCAGTAGGTTGCCTTTGCAGCGCTTTCTTTTGACTTTAATGCCTCAACAATCGAATTATACAGATCTCTCTCTTCTGAATCCAAGGTTATGCCATTAGCTTTCATATACTGCAATTCTTTATAACTTGAATAGTATAACCACTCTCCGCCATATTCGTTACCTACAAATAACGGGAAGTAGATTTCCATGTTTCCGCGTCCGTCGGTTTTCTCCATATAGGCTGTTTTAAAGGTAAAGTGTTGGTAATAATCATACGATCCATAACCACACTCCGTGCCGTAGACCAATGATTTACCGGGAAAAACATCAGCCAACTTCGACCTGATAGAAATATTCCATCCGAAATCACTATAGCTTACGGAAGCTGATATATTGCGCTTTATTTCCTGACTAATCGGGTCGGAATCATTGGCTGATGATTCCGACGAATTTGGCACAGGATCAGGCTCGTCAGGCCCGCAGGAAACAAAGCCGATTGCGGGTAACAGACAGATTGCAAGAAATCTAAAATATTTAAACATAAATGATTGTGTGTCGCATCCATTCCCGAGTTGACGTTGAGGTGATGATACAATAAAAGCGTGGAATGATGTTCAGTCTATCTTCTCGGAGGCATCGCCAAACGCCTGAAATGAAATAAACAGTCCACTCCCACGCCTAATCGAATATCTCGATACCCCTTGTCGGGGAGTGGATATACGACAAGCATGAGCGTTCTTGACTGCTTTGTCCTTCATTTCTATGAAATTGGCGATTTCCGAGAAAGGATAAAGCATGAAACGCTTCTTCAATATGTCTGCACGCTAATGCTGCATGCGGCGCAAAGTTACAATTTTAAACTGAATTTTCCAAACACAATCATCCCCGCCTTCGGTTTTTAGAGTTGGGGGAGGAGGTAGGTGCGGAGGGTGAGGAGGG
>CAMWSP010000160.1 GCA_947176935.1 uncultured Porphyromonadaceae bacterium
GCCCTCTCCCGTTGCCGACGTAACCTACGAATAATTCCCACCCCCGATAGCAAGCCCTATGAAATACATATCATATATCTCCGCCGCGCTGCTGGCTCTGGTCAGCTTCAGCGCCTGCGACACCAAAGATGACTATTCCTACACGCCTTCAGACCCCACCGTCGCCGGCCGTCGCGTTTATTTCGCGCAATCTTCCGAATCTTTCGAGGTAAAAGATGGCGTGAACTCGGTTGAAATCAGCGTTTACCGCCCCGAAAGCGAAAAAGCCGCCGAGCAGCGTGTCGAACTCGAAACCACCGACTCCTCTGGCCTGTTCTCGGTGCCGGCCAGCGTGGTTATTCCCGCCGGCCAGATTTCCGCTCCCGTCGAAATTACGTTCGATGGCGATGCCCTTGCCGACGATAAGCCCTATAAGCTCGACATTGCCATCAGCGAGCTCTATGCCAATGACTACGCCATAAGCTCCACCGCCGTAACCATTACCCGCTCCAACTGGTCGGCCTGGGAGCCGTTCAATAAAGATGGCGGCATCGGCGTCTATTCGTTCTCGCTCCTTTATCAGGGCGACGAATACCCCGTGCAGCTCCTTTGCCGCACCAGTTCGGCCGACCAAAACAGCAAGCAGTATCAGCTGCAGTGGCTCAACGACTACGACGACCCCGACAGCTGGTCTACTTTCCTGACTTTCACGTCGGCCAACGGCGGCAAAACCCTCGAAATCCCCGAACAGCCTTTCCTGGAAGATGAAGACTATGGCACTATCTACGTTTCGAGTATCTTTGCCTTTACCGGCAACGATGCATATAAGGGCCTCAGCACCTACAATGAAGAAACCGGACTATTCACTTTTAACCTCATATATTATAATGCGGAATATCTCTTCGGCAACGGCAACGAAACGTTCCTTCTTGTCGGCTCGGCCACTCCCCAGGCAGAGCCTGCCGCCCATGCCCTGAGAGTCCCGCGCGTAAAGTAACAGCAACACTACTATGGCAGATTCGAATTTTATTGACTATGTAAAAATCCAATGCCGCTCGGGCAAGGGCGGCGCCGGTTCGCGCCATTTCCATCGCGCAAAATATGTTCCTAAAGGCGGCCCCGACGGCGGCGACGGCGGCAAAGGCGGTTCGGTCATCCTGAAAGGCAACCGCAACATGTGGACCCTGCTTCCGCTGAAGTTTCAGCGCCATATTTTCGCCACCAATGGCGAATCTGGCGGTGCCGGCCGTTCGTTCGGCAAGGACGGCGAAGACAAAATCATTGAAGTGCCCTGCGGCACTGTGGTTTTCGATGCCGAAACCGGCGAGTATATAACCGAGGTGACCGACGATGGCCAGGAAATCGTTCTGCTCAAGGGCGGCCGCGGCGGTCTCGGCAACTGGCATTTCGCAACCTCCACCAACCGCACTCCGCGCTATGCCCAGCCCGGCGAACCGGCGCTGGAGCGCACCGTGGTGCTCGAGCTCAAACTGTTGGCCGACGTCGGTTTGGTCGGATTCCCCAATGCGGGCAAGTCAACGCTGCTCTCCTCGGTCAGCGCCGCGCGCCCCAAAATCGCCGACTATCCCTTCACCACCATGGAGCCGCAGCTGGGCATCGTGCCGTATCGCGACAACCGCTCGTTCGTCATGGCCGACATCCCCGGCATCATCGAGGGCGCGTCTGAGGGTAGGGGCCTTGGCCTGCGCTTCCTTCGCCATATTGAGCGCAACGCCGTTCTGCTCTTCATGATTCCGGCCGATGCCGACGATATTCCCGCGCAATATGATATTCTGCAGCGCGAGCTGACGCAGTTCAATCCCGATTTGGCCGACAAACCACGCGTGCTTGCCATTTCCAAGTGCGACATGCTCGACGATGAACTCATCGCCGAAATCGAAAAAACGCTCCCCGAAGGCGTCCCCCACGTGTTTATCTCGGCGGTTACAGGTCTGAACCTGCAGAAACTTAAAGATATGCTCTGGTCGGAAATAACCTCCGAGGCAAACCAGCTCCAGGCGCAGACTATTACCCACCGTCCCCTCGACGGCCATCACCGCGTGGCCGACGAAGACGCCCTCGAATTCGACGCCCTGCTCCCCGACGCCGCCGCCGACGACGACGACTTCGACGACGACTTCGACGAAGATTTCGACTTCGCCGACGCCCCCACCGACGAATAATTGTATGCCCAACATGTAGGGACATGCCTCTGGCATGTTCCCCAAGTTCCCCAAAATATGTATGCCCAACCCAAAGGCATGTTCCCCAACCTATGTAGGGACATGCCTTTGGCATGTTTCAAGAGCGATTGATTCTCACCGAATTTGTCCAGTTGCTTGGCAAGAATGGATTCGTGCCGCTATATGACCCCGTAAACATATAGATTATATTCTCCTTTATGCACGCCGCGTTCAAAATATGGCTCGTTGGCGAATACAGCATCAGCATCCGGTTCTTTCGCATATACGTCAGCGAAATGTCGGCGTCATAGTCCATAAAACTCATATATGACTCATAAATCTTACGCCATATCGGCTGCAGGTCGCTGCATGAAAGATACATCACCTTGCCTTGCGTAACCTCCTCCTCCTTCATATAGCTCCGCACCCGCAATATGCCGCTGCTTTTGGTCTCGGCCGTAAACATCACCGTGCGTTCCCCTTTGGAAATTGGCAGCAATCGCAGAGTGTCATAAAGCTTCGTCAATGTGTCGGCGCAAGCCTTGAGCGCATCTTCTGTGGGCTGCGGTGCGGCAAACGAAAGAATTTGCGCCAGAATTATTTGTTCGTCCTTCAGGGTCGCCACTGCTGCTTCGCGGCTTTCCGCAACGACAATCCTACCGGCCTTGCGGTTGATTTCAAAGGCTTCGGGGTCTCTGCCGTAGTCATAAACGCGCACCGAGCTGATGCTGTCAATAGTTTTCTTAACATGCGAGCCGCCAATTTCGCGTCTGCAACTGTCGAAAACGTCGCAGACCTCTTTGAAGCAGTTTTTCTGCCTGCTTCTTTCCGGCCAATTCTGAGCGAGGGGAATCTCGATGCGCCGCGTAAGCATCTTGCGCCCGATGGGCCAGCAGTCGTATGCTATTTCGGCTATGGCGTCGGTGTCCACGTCGGCTGCAAACCGGTCCATGGCGTTATAGATTTCAGTAGCGGTTTGGGTATTGATTTCCTTTTCGAGCTTTGAAGGTATTTCGGCCTTGATCCCGATGCAGAAAAGCAGCGATGTTATGAGAATAAATGATTTATTCATGTTGATGTTATTTATAGGCATATAGCAGTTCTTCTATTTCTTGGCTGACAGATAATTCATCTTCAACCTCTATTTCCAGCGCGTCATACTTGGCCAATAAGGCGGCATCCTCCATATCCTCGGATTCGACCGTGATTATAACCGGTGCGGCCTCGGGCTTGACTGCTGTTTCGATTTTTATGGGAGCGGGAGCTTCCGCAATCGTCAGGCTCGGCGCTCCGGTTGGCATGGTGGCCGCAGTTGGCTCCGTTGGCATATCCGTTGGCATATCCGTTGGCATATCCAATGTGAACGCAATGGCTATAACGGCTGCGGCGGCTGCGGCAGTCGAAAGCCACTTCAGCCGGAAGCGGCGCTGCGGAGCGGCCATTTCGCCAAGTACCCTCTCCTCCCAGCCCTTGGCGGGAGCCATGCGTTCGGCGCGTCGTTGCAGCGCCTGGCGTAGCATGTCATTGTTTCCGTTTGAGTTCATTGATTATTCGGGCTAATTTGTTTCTTATTCTATAAAGGCGAGTCGAGAGCGCGTTGGCGTTCGTGTCGAGCACGTAGGCCGCTTCCTCAAGGCTCATTCCGTCGAAATATACCAGCTGCAGTGCCGTGCGCTCCTCGGCGGCTATCAGCTCCAGAGCGTCGTCGAGCAGTTCTGAGAGCATGTTGTCTGGCTCCGCTGGCGGCTCGGGCAGCGATTCTGCCGCATATTCGGCCGGTCTTATGCCTTTGCGTCGCAGATAATCCACCGCCGCATTATAGGCTATGCGCGCCAGCCAGGTGCTCAGTGCCGCTTTCCGGCTGTCGAAGCTGCCTATGGTCCTGAACGCCCTGACGAATGCATCCTGCGTCAGCTCCTCCACGTCGCGCGGATCCGAGGCCATGGCGCCGGTTATCGAGCTGACGAGCCGCCCGTAGCGGTTCATCGCTTCAACATATGCCCGGCGGTTGCCTTGCTGCAGTCCGGCAACGAGCTGTTCGGTATCCGATGTCTTCGTTCTCACAGCCTATAATACGCACCCCGTAAAAATATCGTACATTTGATATGTTAAAGAAAGTTAAACTCAAAAACTTTTCCCTCTCTAACTGCTTACCCCGCTGATAATTGCAAAAAACTACGTATTTTTCGACACCCC
>CAMWSP010000161.1 GCA_947176935.1 uncultured Porphyromonadaceae bacterium
CCTCAACGACATCAAACTTTTCTCCAATCTCCATAATGACGCGCTTTAACCCACTGTTGGCTGCGCTTGCGGTCAGCCTTGGAGCATCGGCCACCGACTTCGACATGAATTTCGCGGCCACACTCCGGGCCAACGGAGGCCCCCACGAATTCGCTCCTTATTATATAGCGTCGCTGCGCCACGGCAACCTCACTTCCGCAACCGGCGCTCACCTCGGCCTCAAGGCCTGGCGCCCCATCGACCTTTCCAAGCGGTTCAGCTACTCATTTGGAGTCGAAGCCTGGGCTTCGGTTGCCAACAGCGTTGATTATCAGCGGTTCGACTCCAACGGTCAGAAATGGATAACTAACTCCCAAACCCCCGCGCCGGTGATTCTTCAGCAGCTCTGGGGCGAAGTGAAGTTCCGCGGAGTGTTTCTCTACGCCGGATTGCGCGACTTCCGCCCTTCGCTGCTCAACGAGCGCCTGAGCTCGGGCGACCTTATTGAAAGCGGCAATTCGCGCAACATTCCTCAGGCCCGAATCGGATTCATCGACTTCCAGAACATACCATTCACCAACGGCTGGGTGCAGATTCAGGGCGAGGTGGCCTACGCCAAGTCAACAGATGGCGACTGGGTCAAAAACCGCTTCAACTACTATAACAACCACATCAACCTCGGTTGGTGGTATAACTACAAACGCTGCTACTTCCGCACCAAACCCTCCCAACCCTTCTCAATCACTGTTGGCCTGCAGGCGGCGGCGCAATTCAATGGCAATGTTTACTGGTATAACCGTCAAGGCGTTAACCATAAAACCTTAATCAAGCCCTTTAAGCTCCGTTCGCTTATCGACGTTGCCCTGATGAAAAACGATGTCAACTACTACGAAGGCAACCACCTCGGAGCCTGGGACTTTCAGGCCCGCTATCGGTTCCGGAACAACAGCGAGCTGAAAGCCTACTTCAGCTGGCTTTGGGAAGACGGCTCCGGAATCGGAAAAATGACCGGCATGGATGGACTGTGGGGGCTCGAATGGAAAGCCGCAAAGACCGATGCGCCCCTGAGCGGCGCGGTGCTTGAGGCCATAATCTTCACGAACCACGGCGGCCCGATCCACTACACCCCTTCGGACTACGACCAGACCACCCTCGACGGACATAAATCTCAGGGCAACGATAACTACTACAACAATCAGGAATACAACGGCTACGCTATCTATGGCATGGCTATCGGCTCCCCGATGTTCATATCGCCCGTTTATAACACCAACGGCGCAGTTACGCGCTTCAACAACAACCGCTTCTGGGGCATCCACGGCGCCGTTGAAGGTCAGATGTTCCCGCGCGTTCGCTATCGCGCAATGGCCTCCTTCCGCCGCTTTTTCGGCTCGCCGCAGATTCCGGCCATAACGCCGACCCACAACGTTTCCGCCTTCTTTGAAACCGAATGGCTCGTAAGTCAGATTCCCGGCCTGAAACTCGCCGCACAGCTCGGACTCGACTATGGCGACTCCCCCTTGGGCAAAACCTTCGGCGCCCTCGTCAGCGCAACCTATTCCTTCAACGTAAACTTCGCCAAAAAACAATTCAACCCATGCGTGCTCTAAGCCTCAAACTCCTGCTGCTTACCGCCCTATGCCTGTCATCGTGTATGCAACACAACGGCGACATAGGCGACTGGTTCGGCACCTGGCACCTGCAGACCATAACGGTCGACGGCACTGAAGATACCGCCTACGAATCCAACTGTTTCTTCCAGTTCCAGACCGACAAGGTGCGCCTGTCGGAAGTAGACCCTTCGGGCTATCCCGACCTGCTCGACGAATGTTTCGGCCGCTGGAAGCAGGAAGGAAACACCCTGATTCTCGACTTTTCCTATACGTCACACTCCGGCAGCTACTGGACTCCGATGCCCGGAACTTACCTCGAAAAAGGAGTCAATAACCTTGAAATCAACACTCTTAACTCTAAAAACCTGATCCTTACCCTCCACTCCCCTACCTCCCCTCGTACCATAACCTACACCCTACGCAAACAATAGTGTTGCGATTCATAGATTTTTTTTGTAACTTTGCACGTTGAATAACCATAATCCAACCCTCCGCAGGATGAAAAAAATCTTAACACTCTGCATATTAGCCACGTCGCTCGGGCTGCTCAGCTCGTGCGGCGAATATCAGCGCGTGCTGAAAACCCACGATTCTTCCGTGAAATTCGAATACGCCAAGAAATGGTACGACGAAGGCAAATATGCTCAGGCTGCAAGCGTGCTCTCCGAAATCGTTACTACTTTCAGAGGAAAAGAGCAGGCCGAAGAAACGCTCTATATGCTCGGCATGTGTAACTTCTACAACAAAGACTACCCCACTGCCGGCGCATATCTCCACACCTACTACACCCGCTACCCCAAAGGCAAATTCGCTGAAGACGCCCATTTTTATGCCGGCAAAGGATACTACATCGATTCGCCCGACGTGCAGCTCGACCAGAGCGCAACGGTGCAGGCCATCGAAGAGCTGACTTCCTATCTGGAATATTACCCGAAGTCGGAACGCGTCGACGAAGTGCAGAAAATGATTTTCGATCTTCAGGACAAGCTGGCGCTCAAGCAGCTGCAGAACGCCCAGCTCTACTATAACCTCGGAACCTACGGCGGCAATAACTTCCAGAGCGCTATCGTAGTGGCTCAGAACGCGCTGAAAAACTACCCCTATTCCGCTTATAAGGAGCAGTTCGACATGCTGATTCTCAAGAGCCGCTTCAAGGAAGCCGACCTCTCGGTTGCCGAAAAGCAGTCTGACCGCTTCCGCCAGGTAATCGACAATTATTATTCGTTTATCAATAGCTACCCCGAAAGCAAATATCGCTCCGAGGCCGACAATATTTTCAAAATCGCTTCAAAACACGTTAAAGACTAACTATTTCATAACTCAATATGGATTACAAAAAGACAAACGCCCCCATCAACACCGTTACCCGCGACATGGTGAAACTCTCCGAACAGACCGGTAACGTATATGAAACCGTGGCTATCATCGCTAAGCGCGCCAACCAGATCGGCGAGCAGATGAAACACGACCTCGAAAAGAAACTCCAGGAATTCGCCTCGCTCAACGATAACCTTGAAGAAGTGACCGAAAACCGCGAACAGATTGAAATTTCGCGCTACTACGAAAAACTTCCGAAACCCACCCTCATTGCAGCTCAGGAATACGAAGAAGGCAAGCTCCACTTCCGCAACCCCGCGAAAGTGAAAAACATGGACTAAACAGCCGTGGACATCTACGGTCTCTTAGGATTCCCACTCGGTCATTCCTTCTCAGCGAATTTTTTCAACGAAAAATTCCGCCGGGAAGGAATTGATGCAGAATATCGCAACTTCGAGCTGTCCGACATAGGCGAACTGATGGAGCTTTTGGCCGAACTGCCGCAGCTGCGCGGGCTGAATGTTACCATCCCCTATAAGCAACAGATAATTCCCTATCTGACGGCGCTCGACGACCGGGCACGCGAAATCGGCGCGGTCAATACCGTGCGCCCCTCCTACGGCCCCGACGGCGGTCTGACGGAGCTGAAAGGATTCAACACCGACGCGCCCGCCTTTGCGCGCACCCTGGCTCCGCTGCTGCCCGACGAGGCCGTGTCAGCCCTGGTGCTCGGAACCGGCGGCGCATCCAAAGCGGTTGGCGCCGCGCTTTCATGGCTCGGCATTGACCATAAATTCGTTAGCCGCACCCCGGCCGAAGGGCAGCTGGCCTACGGGCAGCTGTCGGCCGAAGTTATGAAAGCCAACCGGCTCATCGTCAACACCACCCCGCTGGGAATGTATCCGAAAGTCGACGCCTGCCCGCCCATACCCTACGAACTGCTGACTCCCGCCCATATCTGCTACGATTTGGTCTATAACCCCGAGGAAACCCTGTTTCTCAAAAAATCCGCAGCCCGCGGCGCCACAACCCGCAACGGCCTCCCTATGCTTCACCTTCAGGCTCTGCTGGCCTGGCAAATCTGGAACTCCTGAATGCTCGTTAAAACCTTCGGCGCAGCCGTTCATGGCATTGACGCACTCATAATAACCATCGAAGTCGCAGTTTCCAAAGGCTTCGAATTCTCCATAGTCGGCCTGCCCGACACCGCCGTCAAGGAAAGCTACGAACGCGTCATGAGCGCCATAGGTCAGAGCGCCATGATTCCGCCCCACAAGCAGATTCTAATCAATATGTCGCCCGCCGACGTGCGCAAGGAAGGCGCCGCCTACGACCTCCCACTCGCCATAGGCATACTCGCTGCCGACGGCCAGATTCAATGCCCCGACCTCGGACGCTACCTCATAATGGGCGAACTCGGC
>CAMWSP010000162.1 GCA_947176935.1 uncultured Porphyromonadaceae bacterium
TAGAATAATTGTACCGCCCGAACACACGTTTGTTAAATTTTGAGGAAAGAAATTACGCGCGTTTTTTCAAAGGCGCTGAATTTCAGCCTCTGCCGCCGGTTTGGCCGCATACGTTGGCCGTTATCAGCCAGCCGCGGGGCAGCGCGAAGGTGTTGTCGAAATAGTATGAAAATATCGGTTTGTTGTGGCGCTGATTGTCGAGGGTGAGCCATTGGCGGTAAAGGCCGAGCGTTACGTTGGGCGTCCATCTGCTGATTGACTTGCTCCAGACTAGATAGGCGCTCAGAGCCGACACGTTGATGTTTACCGGGTGCATCAGCAGCTGGAGGCTGTTGGCCGGATAGAGCTCCTTGACGTAGGCATAGGTGTCGATGCTGCGCGTAAAAGCGACCTGGGCAATGAAATCGCGCCAGGTTCCGAGCAGCTGCATGTTGTGTCGCTTTTCGTCGCGTAAGGCGGGATTACCTCCTTCGATTTCATGGAGGCCGGTGTAGGTCAGCGAGCCTGTGAGCTGAGCGTAAGGGGGCTTTACGGTTCCCGGTTTATAGCTTAGGCTGAGTTGCGAATCTACTCATATCTCGCCCCGACCGATAGCGACAGCTTGCCGAACGAGCGCGCCCATGAGGCAAACATGGCGGCCAACGTTTGCTTCGCGTCGGTCAGCGACGAGGGAATATACTGCTCGACCGGCTGGCTCTGCATCTTATAGTCGAGCCGCGAGCGGGTCAGGCTTGCCTGTGCGCCGCAGGTTAATTCGCCGCTCAGAAGCGGCATGGTCAGGTAGAGCTTGCCGGCCCAAAGGGTCGACGTGCGCCGGTCGGTCGAGCTGACGTTCAGCGCGGGCGATTCGGAATAGTCCGTGGCTGAGCGGCTGCGTGAGCGCGATTGCCGGAAATCTCCGTCGAAATGGAGGCGGTAGCTGCCGGCAAACGTGTTTTCATAGTAAATGGAAACGAGGTGGCTGCCGGAGCGTATTTGTTGGTCTATGCGGCGGTTTATGGCCGGGGCGGAGTCTATCCACTCGCTGCCGGAGTTGGAAAAGTTGCCGCGCTCGGGATTATAGCGATAATATGCGCCTAACGATTGTGAAGCATCGGAGTAGCTGAATCCGGCTTTTATAACGCCTGTCGTGGTCGGGTAGGAGCTGCGTTGGCTGCTCCCTATGGTAGTTTCCGCGCCTTGATAAACGAGGGTGTTGGTAGTGGTGCCCTTAATCAGGCTATTGTTGCGGTTAACGGTCCCGTTGGCGAAGAATTCGAATCGGCCGCTGCGGTAGGTCACGTTCAAATAGTCGGTGACCGACCATTTGCGGCGGCGCTGCAGCTCGAAGTTCTCGGTCAGCGAAAGTCCCTGCACGAATCGGCGGCGGGTGGTGATGAGCAAAACCGCATCGGTCGTGCTGTCGTAGGCCGCCCCGGGTGCCATGAGCAGTTCCACTGTTTTGATGTTGGTGGAAAGGAGCTGCTGCAGCTCGGAATTGTCGCGAATGGGGCGGCCGTCGATGTAGATTTCAACGTTGTTCTTTCCGGTAACACTAATTTCATCATTTTGCACCAAAATCATTGGTAATTGACCCAAAATATCGAGCGCGTTGCCCAAATTTTCAAGGTTTGAGCCCACAATTTTTGATACCAGGGTCGACCCTACGAGCTTGGTTACGTGTTGGTCAGCAGAAACAACCACCTCCTGCAACGTACGCGCAAGCTCATCGTATTCAGCATTTTGCGCCATAACCGACATGCCACTCAATAACAAAAGAAATTTAACGTTCATGTGAGTACAGTTTTTTTGATGCAAAGTTACTCACAGAATCCCCCGTTACCCAAAATAAAAGTCTGACATGCGCATTTCCAATGCGCTGATATACAGCGCTATTCTGCCGGTGCTGCAGCAAAAATATGACCGGACTCAGAAAATGCTCATAACATCAGGTCGCAAAGGCTCCACGGCGGCTTTAAGGCGCGATTTCAGCCTCGATTTGCGCTTATAAATAACCTCGATCGATTCGCCGAGCAGCAGGCTGATTGTTCGCGTCGACAGTCCGCTCGCCAGATATACAAGCAGCTGTAAGTCGTTGGTTTTGAGGGTAGGGCAGTTGCTTCTGACAGTGGCGATTAGATTGTTGCGGCAGTCGTTTACGGCCTGCTCCATTTCCTGCAGAGAATCCGTTCTGGCGGCTTCGATTTCGCTTTTCACTTTATCAACAATCGCCTTGCGCTCGGTTTTAGTCCCTTGCGATTCATAGTAGGTCTGACAAAGCGAATCAATCAGCGCGAACCTGCTTTCCAACAGATTGTTAAGTTTCGATTCCAGGCGGCCAACGTCGCCGCGACTCGCATCGATGCTGCTTCTCAAACCGGATGCTTCGGCCATGAGCGCATCGTTTTGCGCGCACTGCAGTTTCAGCCGCTGGCGCAGCCATATTATAAACCCGCAGGCAATAATTAAAGTTGTGATTAGCAGGGAGATTTCAAGCCGGCGTTTGGCCTTTTCCTTATATAGCAGAACTTCCTTTTCTTTTTGGATATAGAGAGCCGTTGCGAGCGCGTCGGTATCGTCAGCTTGCTGCAACAGCGCTTTCAGCTCCGACGCTTTGCGGAATTCTTCGGCGAAATTATGCCGGCCATAGTAGTCAACTGCAAGATTAACAATGGTATCGGTCGGAGCGGCCAGCCGGTTAACAACCAGTGCCTCGCTATAAAGAAGAGCCCATTGGGCGAGTGTTGCGGAGTCTTGAAACTCGGAAACATCCAGCGCGGTGAGTGTCGACAGCGCGGCTGCCGGATCGCTGTGCATCAGGCTTTCGGCCTCATCAAAGGCCCTCGGATGCTGCTTCGAGAAGCTACACCCGGTCGCAAACAAAATAACAATCAAATATATCAGCCCGCGCATAAAATTATTGCCGCTTCAAATCAAAGAATAGAAACCGGGTTTCGAGCGGCTTCGAATCACCTAATTCCAAGAATTCGCGTTCTTCCTGCTCAGATTTATATAAGGGCTTGAACCCGTTTTTTTCGTAAAAATGAAGAGTGTGCGGGTTGTTATAGGCATCAACCACAATAAAACGACAACCTGTTTTGTTTTCCGAGGACCGGAACCAGTCTTTAATAAAATCCAATATCTGACTGCCGATATTAAACCCTTTACCGCGATAGTCGGATGCAACTCCTAAACGACCGATGAGTACTGCCGGGAAATTTATGCCTCGTTTTGCATTTGGAACACCTCGCTGAAGTCTGTTTATAGCAGATTTAGCAAGATGTTGAAGTTTCAGACTGTCGTTGGCTAATGTTACCAACCCAAGAATTGTACTGGTATTTTCTGCACTGACCCAGGCATAAGTTTTACCTAACAGTTCGGTGTCGTAAAATAATGCATCGTTCTGAAAAAAATCATCAAGATCCTTGTCGTTACAATAGAATGGAGCACAATGCTCTGCCACTTCTTTAACGTAAGGAAGTCGAACGGCATCGCGTGCTAAGTTAAAACTACTGTCGAACATGTTTTTACTGTTTGGTAATCAGCAAAAACAGTTCGCGTGATTTTTTTTCTATTTCACGCAATTCAGCTTCACGCTCGGGCGAGAGTCGGGGAGTCGGCAGCTTGCTGTTGCGTTCGGCTTCCTCTATAAATGCGCGTGCTGATTCACCCGTTAGAATAGGTGAAGAATTGATTGTCATTGCCATATCTAATCGTATTTATATTGCAAAGTTACGAAAAAATGGCCGTAATCCCAAATTGTTCAGAATATTTATAATTAAAGCGGCAGGTCCGGGTGGGGGACCTGCCGTGGGCGGTTATTGGCGGCGGGGTTTAGTCGACCTTTGAGAACTGGTCTTTGCCGACTCCGCAGAGGGGACAAACCCAATCGTCGGGCAGTTCGTTGAAGGGTGTGCCGGGGGCGATGCCGTTATCAGGGTCGCCGGTTGCGGGGTCGTATACCCAGTCGCATACATCACAAACGTATTTTTCCATAGTTATTCAGCTTAAAGATTTGAGATTACTTGTTTATGTATTCACAACGCTTTTCAGCGACGTTATGTTCATGTAAGCTCCACAAGATTTGGCCGATTGTCAGAATTTGCGTAATTTTGCAGTATAATTCAGTTAGATATGAACGAATTGACAATCTGTATATGCGGCGGCGGAAGCCTTGGGCTCGTTTGCGCCGGAGTGTTTGCCTCTCAGGGCGTTAAGGTCAATATCTTGACCGGCCATCCCGATAGCTGGAATAACGAAGTCCTCGTTGAGGATTTGAATGGCCGTTGTTATAAAGGCGCGCTGAATCTTGTCAGCGGCAGTGCCGAGGCCGCGGTTGGTAATGC
>CAMWSP010000163.1 GCA_947176935.1 uncultured Porphyromonadaceae bacterium
ACCGAGACCATCGCCCTGCGCGGCTATGAGAACGGCGCGCTGACCCCCAACGGCCAGTCATCGTATGCCTACACCCGCTTCGGCGTAGAACTCCACTTCCCCTTCCTGCTGCAGCCCACAACCACCATCTATGGCCTCCTCTTTGCCGAAGCAGGCAACGCCTGGACCAAGGTCAGCGACTTCAACCCCTTCCAGATGCGCCGCTCGGCCGGCGTGGGCGTGCGCGTGTTCCTGCCCATGGTCGGACTGCTCGGTATTGACTGGGGCTACGGCTTCGACCGCGACGCCTACGGCAAACGCGGCGGCAGCCACTTCCACTTCGTTCTCGGTCAGGAATTCTAAACCTTTCGCCCGCTCAGTTGTCTAATTAAATATAAGCAACAACCTATCCCCCCTACTCTAAGATGAAAAAACTGATTGCCATGATGATTCTGGGCCTCGCCGGTGCCCTGGGGGCCGCCGCTCAGAAATATGCACTCGTCGACATGGAGTACATTCTCAAAAACTACCCCCAGTATGAAATGGCCAACGAGCAGCTCAACCAGCTTTCCCAGCGCTGGCAGCGCGAGGTGGAAACAAAAAACGCCGCAGCCGAAACGCTCTATAAAAACTATCAGGCTGAACTCGTGTTCATGACCGACGAACAGAAAAAAGCCAAAGAACAAGAAATAGTTGCAGCCGAAAAAGCAGCAACCGACCTCAAATATAAATACTTCGGTCCCGAGGGCGAACTCTACAACAAACGCCAGACCCTGATGGAGCCAATACAGGACGAAATCTACAACGCTATCAAGAAAATAGCTGAAGAAAAAGGCTACCAGACGGTGTTCGACCGCGCCTCATCCGCCAACATAATCTATGCCTCACCGCGCATCGACATTTCAAACGAAGTGCTCAACAGGCTCGGATATTCAAAATAATTCGCTATATTTGCACCCACTAATGAAATTTAACTTAACCAACAATTTAACTAAAATGCTCAAGAAACTCTTATTGGCTCTCGCCATCATTCTCCCCACCTGCGCCTTCGCGCAGGGCAAATTCGGTATCGTTGACGCCCAGAGCGTAATGGAACTCATGCCCGAATTCAAAGCCGCTCAGGAACAGCTCGCCAACGTTTCCAAACAATACGAAGACGAATACGGCAAACTCACCGAAGCCATCAACAAGCAAGTGCAGGAATTCCAGGCTCTGGCCGAAGACACCCCCGTTGCCATCCGCGAACGCCGCCAGCAGGAAATCCAGGACCTCGACCAGCGCATTCAGGCTTTCCAGCAGAAAGCACAGCAGGATCTGGCCCGCAAGCAGCAGGAACTCGTTGCTCCCGTCCAGGAAAAGCTCATCAACGCCATCAAGGCCGTAGGTGCTGAAAAAGGCTTCACAATGATTTATCCCGACGGCGTGGCAATCTACGTAGGCACCGACGTCATCGACGTAACCCCCGACGTAAAAGCCAAACTCGGCGTCTGATTTTAACCGAAAAAACCACGTCCGACCGGGCTGCGACAGCAGTTTGGTCGGATTTTTTTTTAAATCTAGGGAATTTTGATTATATTTGCCGCTGAAAATTTGTAATAATTTAATAATATCATAACATTCAACAATGAAAAAACTCTTACTTCTCGCTTCAATTTTGCTCGTAGCCATTGGCGCGAACGCAAAAACTGAACTCAAGGACCTCGGCCACGTTATCGTTAAGAATAACGTAGCTTGGCCCTACGACGGCTATGTGGCCGGACAAAATGAAACCGACATGGGCTTCGGCGTGAAACTCCCCGCATCCATGGTCAGCAACTACTCCGGCTGCAAAATCATCGGCTTCCGCGTTGGCTGGGGTAACCCCGACATACCCGGCGAAATCAGCCTGTTCCTGCGCGAAGACGGCTTCAACGGCCCCGACGTTGCCAGCAAGAAAGCTACGGTCTACAACAGCATGCGCGACCAGAGCTTCGCCTATAATTGGAACGAAGTGAAGCTCGACACCCCCTATGAAATTTCCCAGACCCCAGGCGACCTCTACATGGGCTACTATGTGAGCTTCCCCGCAAATCAGGTTTCAGCCTCCATGTCCTCGCTCGGTCTGAAGCCCGCCGATTCTATTTACCTGTCGTTCAACGACGAACTCGACGATAACGGCGACCGCAAATGGTTCAACGCAATCTCTCAATATAACGCCCTGCTGCTCGTTGCCATCGTTGAGGTTCCCGACGAAAAAGACCTGAGCGTTTCCGCACGCATATCCGACCTCTATGCCCCCGGCATCCAGCGCACCGGCACTATGAAAACCGCCTACGCCAAAATCGTCAACGACGGTGCCAGCAACATCAACTCCATTAAGCTCAACTACTCGCTGAACGATGAAACCTACAGTTACACCATGAATCTCAGCGAGCCAATCGCCCCCAACGACCAGAAAGCCGTCTATATTCCCTCGGCAGCTCTTGGCAGCGGTAAAACCAATATCGAAATCTCTGAAATCAACGGCAAGCCTAACACCTACAAGCAGGACCTGAGCTACGAAATGCTTGCAGTACCCACCGAGGTGGCCAACAAATATAAACACCGCCCCGTTGTGGAATTCTTCGGCTCTGAAACCGTTCACCAGCAGGCATACTACTACGACTCAATCTTCATGGTAGGCTTCAAGCCCCATATCGATGAAATATCCGTAATCAGCCACCACGTTCTCGACCAGTTCATGACCGGCGACGACGAAGACAGCGCCCTGGCCATGATGCTCAGCGACAACAACCCCAACATCAGCTATCCCTCGGCAATGTACGACCGCTCGCAAATCATAACCAGCGCCGTACCCCCGAGCTCCGTTTCGGTTATCGGCAACCTGCTCTTCCCCATGTTTGCCGAAGCACCCTACGCAGAAACCCTTGAACGCCCCACCTTCATGTCGGTAAACGTCGACAACGCTCTCAACGAAGCTAAAGACGAACTGAAAATTACCGTTTCGGGCTACATCGAGCCCAACATTCTCCCCGAAGGCGAAAGCATGTATATTTCGGTCTACGTTCTCGAAGATGCCGTTAAGTCAACAGCTCAAGACTGGTCGAGCGACGAAGAAAAAGAAAGATATGGCGGCGTCATGTCCCACATGGCTATTATCCGCCAGCGTCCCACCTTCGTTTATGGCGACGTACTTGCTGAAAGCGGCGACTACTCAGCCACCTACACCGTTGACCTCGACCCCGAAGAATGGAAACTCGGCGATATGCGCGTAGTTGCCCTGCTCCACCGCGGCCCGCGCAACAACCGCTTCTCGCGCCAGGTTCTCAACTGCGCCGAAGCTCGCGTTGATCCCACCTTGGAAGGTTCGATTTTCGCAGTTGCCGCCGACGGTACCGAATCGATTATCCGCGTGGCCAACGGCCAGGTAACCGTCAATGGTTCCACCGATGGCGTTAAGGTTTACTCTCTCTCCGGCGCTGCCCTGCCCAACGCCAACCTGCGTCAGGGCGTCTATGTGGTATCGACCGATTCCATCAAAACTAAAGTTATCGTAAAATGAATCTGAAGTCCATTCTGGCTCCGGCACTGCTGCTCTGCGCAGCAGTTGCCGGTGCTTCTACAACAGTTAATTTCGGCTACGTTGCCGATAACCCCAACCCCGACGACCTGACAGCCCAGGGCACCAACAAGAACCAGTGGCTGGAATGTGCCGTTGCCTTTGACCCCGCAACTGTTCCCTACTTCGCCAACCTCAAAGGTGCGAAGATTATCGGCGTGCGCTGCTACCTGCGCTGCGACTACAAACAGAAAGCCCAGGGCCGCACAACGGTCAACCTCTATGCCGGCGAACTCGGCGACACCCCCACCCTCACCGCCAAAACCAACTTCCTGGAAGGCTGGAACGAGGTGCTGTTCGACCAGCCCTATGAAATCACCGACACGGAAATGCCCATCTATGTAGGCTACCGCGTGTTCGAACTCATGGGCCCGCAGTCAATGCCGCTGGTGGCATATTCCAAAGCCGGAGTAACCGGTTCTTACTACGCTAACCCCGGCCGCACCCAGTGGGTCGACTACTCAAGCCGCGGCTCGCTGCTGGTTCAGGCCATAGTTGAGCTGCCCGACGGCACCGACCTGCTGGCCGCTCCCGGCGCCGTGGCCCAGATTACCGGCGTGCCCCGCATCGTTGCTCCCGAAGCTCCCTTCGGCGCCCAGCTCTACGTTCATAACTTCTCGAACAAGCCCATCGAGTCGTTTACCCTGACCACCGGCAACCCCGACCGCACCTACGACTACACCCTCGACACTCCGATACCCGCTTTCGGCTCCACGCTGATCAACACCGACATCTACACCTCCGAC
>CAMWSP010000164.1 GCA_947176935.1 uncultured Porphyromonadaceae bacterium
TTACGCCACGAGCGGCTGCAACCTGAGCGGGCGAACGCATTTCGCCGAGGGCGGCAATGGTGGCCTTTACGAGGTTGTGGGGGTTGGACGAGCCTTTGCTCTTGGCGAGCACGTCGGTGATGCCTACGCTTTCGAGCACCGCACGCATAGCGCCACCGGCCTTAACACCGGTACCGTGGCTTGCGGGCTTGAGGATGATGCGGCTACCGCCGAATTTTGCAACTTGTTCGTGGGGGATGGTGCCTTTATGAACGGGAACGCGGATGAGGTTCTTTTTAGCGCTTTCAACGCCTTTGGCAATAGCTGCCTGAACTTCATTTGCCTTACCCAGGCCCCAGCCTACGATGCCCTTGCCGTCGCCGACAACAACGATTGCGGCGAAGGTGAAGGCGCGGCCGCCTTTGGTTACCTTGGTAACGCGGTTAATGGCAACGAGACGATCCTTGAGTTCGAGATCGTTGGTGGATTTTACGCGATTCTGATTGTTTGCCATGGTCTTCTGTCTTAGAATTGGAGGCCGGCTTCGCGAGCGCCGTCGGCCAGGGATTTAACGCGACCGTGGAACAGGTAACCGTTACGGTCAAAAACAACGGTTGTGATGCCGGCTTCCAGTGCCTTCTGGGCAACGGCGGCGCCGACCTTGGCGGCAACTTCGCTCTTGGTTCCGCCTTCGAGGCCCTTGGAGGAGGCGCTGACGAGGGTTTTGCCGGCGAGGTCGTCGATAATCTGAACGTAGATGCCCTTGTTGGAGCGGAACACGGTCATGCGGGGACGCTGCGGAGTGCCGCTGACTTTGCCGCGGATGCGCGTCTTGATTTTATTTCTTCTTTGCGATTTGGAAATCATAGTTTCGTTGAATCTTTCGGTTAATGATTAGTTATGCTCGCAGGCGATTACTTGGCGCCGGCCGATTTGCCGGATTTGCGACGAATAACTTCGCCAACGAACTTGATACCTTTGCCCTTGTAGGGTTCGGGTTTGCGAAGGGAGCGGATTTTGGCGCAAACCTGACCCAGAAGCTGCTTGTCGGCGCTTTCCAGGATGATCAGGGGGTTCTTGTTGCGTTCGCTCTTGGCTTCAACTTTGATTTCCTTGGGGAGCTTGATGAAAATGGCGTGGGAGAAACCCAGCGACAGTTCCAGAACCTGGCCCTCGGCGCTGGCACGATAACCTACGCCAACGAGTTCCATTTCTTTCTTGTAGCCGTTGGAAACGCCTTCGACCATGTTGTGGATCAGAGCGCGGGCCAGGCCGTGCTGAGCGCGGTGTTCGCGGTCGTCGGTCGGACGGGCAACCACTACGTGGCCGTCTTCAACCGTTACGGTCAGATCCGGGTTGATGGTTTCTTTCAGTTCGCCCTTGGGGCCTTTAACGGTAACTACGTTGCCTGCAACGCTTACGCTGACTCCGGCGGGGAGTGCAATGGGAGCTTTACCTATACGTGACATATCTTTATTTCCTCCTATTGATTAGTAAACGTAGCAGAGAACTTCACCGCCCACTTTTTCTTCGAGGGCCTGTTTGTTGGTCATAACGCCCTTCGAGGTCGAAAGGATGGCGATGCCGAGGCCGTTGAGAACGCGGGGCATATCCTTATAACCGGTGTACTGGCGCAGGCCGGGACGGCTAACGCGCTTGAGGCACTTGATGGCGTTCACCTTGTCTTTCGGATCATACTTCAGGGCGATCTTGATGGTGCCGCAGGGGGTTTCACCCTCTATAAACTTGTAGTTAAGAATATAGCCTTGTTCGAAGAGAATCTTGGTGATCTCTTTTTTCAAGTTTGAGGCGGGGATTTCAACAACGCGGTGGTTGGCTTTGATGGCGTTCCTCAATCTTGTCAGATAATCTGCTATGGGATCAGTCATTTGATTTGAAAGTTTTAAATTGATTCGGGGGATTCCGAACAATATTTAATTTTTGTGTGGGAGATAATGTTGGGTCAGGCGGCCGGGCCGGAGCCCGGAGCGCCTGCCGGGGCCTGCGTTAAATTACCAGGAGGCTTTGCGCACGCCGGGGATGAGACCTTGCGAGGCCATTTCGCGGAACTGGATGCGCGAAATGCCGAACTGACGCATATAGCCTTTCGGACGACCGGTGATGGAGCAGCGGTTGTGCAGGCGGATATACGAGGCGTTCTTCGGGAGGAGCTGCAGAGCCTGGAGGCTTTCATAGTCGCCGGCAGCCTTCAGGGCAGCCTTCTTGGCGGCGTATTTGGCAACGAGCTTTGCGCGCTTTACCTCGCGGGCTTTCATGGATTCTTTTGCCATAATGCTTCGTTTCGAGGGGTTAGTTGTTCTTCTTGAAGGGGAGGCCGAATTCCTTGAGCAGAGCCAGACCTTCTTCGTCGGTCTTGGCCGAGGTCACGAAGGTGATGTTCATGCCCTGGAACTTGCTGACGGTGTCGATGTTGATTTCGGGGAAGATGATCTGCTCGGTGATACCCAGAGTGTAGTTGCCGCGGCCGTCGAGCTTGGAGTCGATGCCTTTGAAGTCGCGGATACGGGGAAGGGCAACGCGAACCAGACGTTCGAGGAATTCATACATTTTTTCGCGACGAAGGGTAACCATTGCGCCGATGGGCATTTTTTTGCGCACCTTGAACTGGGCGATGTCCTTCTTCGAGAGGGTGGCAACGGCTTTCTGGCCGGTGATGGCAGTGAGTTCGTTGATGGCGGTTTCGATGATCTTTTTATCCTGGGTGGCAGCGCCGAGGCCCTGGTTGATCACGATTTTTTCCAGGCGGGGAACCTGCATCACGGTTGAGTAGTTAAACTGCTTTTCGAGGGCGGGAACGATGCGTTCCTTATAGTCCTTCTGCAAAGTTGTTGCGCTCATTACTTGATCTCCTCTCCTGATTTTTTGGCCACGCGGACTTTCTTACCGTCGGCATTGATTTTGTGGCCCACGCGGGTGGGTTTGCCGGTCTTGGGGTCTACGAGGTTAAGGTTAGACACGTGGATGGGGGCTTCCATCTTAACGATGCCGCCATTGGGATGCTGCGCATTGGGGCGCATGGCCTTGCTGACCATGTTGAGGCCCTCAACGATGGCACGCTGCTTTTTAACGTCAACGCTCAGAACGCGACCCTGTTTGCCGCGGTCTTCGCCGGAGTTAACGTAGACGTTGTCGCCTTTTTTAATATGGAGTTTGCTCATTTGATGGGTTGGATTAACGTGTTGGATGGGTTAAAGCACTTCGGGTGCCAGTGAAACGATTTTCATGTTGGTGGCGCGCAGTTCGCGGGCCACGGGGCCGAAGATGCGGGTGCCGCGGAGTTCGCCGGCGTTATTGAGCAGTACGCAGGCATTGTCGTCGAAGCGGATGTAGGACCCATCGGGGCGACGTACTTCCTTTTTAGTGCGGACGACCACAGCTTTCGACACGGTGCCTTTCTTCACATCGGATGAAGGGATGACGCTCTTCACCGACACCACGATAATGTCGCCAACTGACGCATAGCGGCGGCCGGTGCCACCGAGCACATGAATGCACAGGGCTTCTTTGGCGCCGGAATTGTCAGCGACTGTCAAGCGGGTTTCAGTCTGTATCATTGTCTAAAAATTTCGTTTGGGTTAAGACGATGTTGATTTTTGTTTGCTTTTGCGAAAATCCGAATGCGGCTTACTTAACCTTTTCGATGATTTCAACCAGGCGCCAGCGCTTGGTTTTGCTCAACGGACGGGTTTCCATCAGGCGAACGGTGTCGCCTACCGAACATTCGTTCTTTTCGTCGTGGGCGTGATACTTTTTGGTTTTGTTCACGAACTTACCATAAATGGGGTGTTTTTCCTTCCATTTGATGGTCACGGTGATGGTCTTGTCGCCTTTGTTGCTGGAAACCACACCCACGCGTTCTTTGCGGAGATTTCTTTTTTCTTCCATAGTTGCTGTTATAACGTTCTATTGGGAGTGATTATTATTTCGAGGCGAGGGCGCGGGCGCGCAGCTCGGTTTTCACGCGGGCAATAGCGCGGCGATCTTTGGTGATCTGAGCGGGATTGTCGGTGGCGCTTACTGTGTGGGTAGCTACGAGCTGGCGATATGCCTTTTCCATCTGGGCCAGACGCTCGGTCAGGTCGGCGGTGGTCATCTCTTTGATTTCTTCTTTCTTCATAATCGGATGGGAAGATTAGACGTTTTGAGAGGGGTCGTAGTCACGACGCACAACGAACTTGGTGATCACGGGAAGTTTCTGGGCGGCCAGGCGGAGTGCTTCCTTGGCAACTTCGAACGGTACGCCTTCAACTTCAATCAGGATGCGGCCCGGGGTAACGGGTGCCACAAAGCCTTCGGGGTTACCTTTACCTTTA
>CAMWSP010000165.1 GCA_947176935.1 uncultured Porphyromonadaceae bacterium
GGCTCCCTCCCCCTGTGGGGTGGGATGGGTTGGGGCTTTGGGGGGGGCTTTAGTAATAAGGGACATGCTGCGGAGGCATGTCCCTTATTTTCTTTATGGCTTATGGGAGAAAGCCCGTTCAGGCATTTTTCTTGTGGGTGAGGTAGGCCACGGGAGCGGCGATGTAGATAGTGGCGAGGGTGCCGATAACTACGCCGGAAATCATGGCGAAGGTGAATGCGCGGATGGCTTCACCACCGAGAATGAAGATGCAGAGCAGAACGAGCAGGGTCGAAGCGGAGGTCATGATTGTACGGCCCAGAGTGGAGTTGATGGAGCGGTTGATGGTGTCGAAGAAGTTCTGTTTGGGGAACAGAATCATGTTTTCGCGAACGCGGTCGAACACAACCACAGTGTCGTTAATCTGATAGCCGATAACGGTTAGGATTGCGGCGATAAAGGTCTGGTCAATTTCCATGGAGAAGGGAACCAGGCCGTAGAAGAAGCTGTAGAAGCCGATGATGCAGAAAGCGGTGAAGGCTACTGCGGCGAGCGCACCTACGGAGAAGGCTACGTTGCGGAAACGGATGAGGATGTAGAGGAACATTGCAATGAGGGCGAGCGACACTGCGATGTAGGCGTCTTTCTTCATGTCGTCGGCAACCGAGGGACCTACTTTCTGCGAGGAAATCAGGCCGAATTCGGTGTTGGCTGTCGAGAATTCCTCGGGGGTGATGTCGGCCTTCATTTCGGGGTGGAGACCCTTGAAGAGAATGTCAACGATTTCTTTTTCTACGTCGGCCGATGAGTCTTTGATCTTGTAGTTGGTGGAAACGCGCACCTGGTTCTTGTTTTCAACGGTGATAACCGAAACGGATGCGTCGGGGAAGAGGGGCTGCAGGTCGGCCTGGATTTTCGAAGCTTCAACGGGGTGGTCGAACTTAACAACGTAGTTGCGGCCGCCGGAGAAGTCGATGCCCTGGTTGAGGCCGCGAACACACAGCGAGCAGATGATTGCAGCAATCATGATGCCGGCAATGGTGAAGGAAGCCTTGCGGGTGCCCAGGAAGTTATAGTTTGCTTTGGCAAAGAGGTTGGCCGAGAGCTTGGTGGAGAAGGTGAGGTTCTGGAAGCTCTTGGCTTTCGCGCCCATGATGAACACCAGGCGGGTCAGGTAGACTGCGGTGAAGAACGAGCAGCAGAGGCCGATGATAAGGGTGGTTGCGAAGCCCTTGATGGGACCGGTGCCGAACAGCAGCAGAATCACGCCGGTGATAATCGAGGTGAGGTTGGAGTCGAAGATTGCGGAGAAGGCGTTGGAGTAGCCGTCGGCGATAGCGGTGCGGGCGTTCTTGCCGGCGCGGAGTTCTTCTTTGGCGCGTTCAAAGATGAGCACGTTGGCATCGACCGCCATGCCCAGCGCAAGGACGATACCGGCGATACCGGAGAGGGTCAGCACTGCCTGGAAGGAGGAGAGGATGCCGAAGGTGAAGAAGATGTTGAGCACCAGGCCGAGGTTGGCAACCAGGCCGGGGATTACGCCATACATGGCCATCATGAAGATCATCAGCAGAACCAGGGCCACAACGAACGACATCAGGCCGTCCTTGATGGCTTTGGCGCCGAGCGAGGGACCAACAACCATGTCGGAGATGATGCTTACGCGGGCGGTCATCTTACCGGACTTGAGAACGTTTGCAAGGTCTTGTGCTTCCTGAACGGTGAAGTCGCCGGTGATTTCCGACGAGCCGCCTTCGATAACGGTGTTGATGGTGGGGTAGGAGTAAACCACGTCGTCGAGCACGATAGCCACGGGCTTGCCAACGTTGGCGCGGGTAACCGCGGCCCACTGGCGGGCGCCTTCGGGGTTCATGCGCATGTTTACGGTCTGGCCGCGCATGGCGTCGAAGTCGGTGTTGGCGTCGATGATGTTGTCGCCGTTCATGCGGGGGCGCTGTTCGTGGGTTTCGGGGTCGATGTCGGTGCGCAGGGCAACGAGGGTGTAGATGTCTTTCTGTCCGCCAACGTTTTCAGGCTTCACGGCTTTGTTGGACCATGCGAGCTTGAGGTTGTTGGGCAGGGCGGCGCGCACTTCGGGAGCGCGGAAAATAGCGTTGATGGCTTCTTTGTCCTTGGCGCGGGCATAGCCGATCATCGGCGAGTTATACTGGCTGGGAGCGAGCAGCGAGGCCAGGGTGTCGTTATTGTAGGCATAGGCTTTGCGGAGACCTTCCTGGATGTCGGAGATGTTATACATTTCGTAGAATTCCAGGTTGGCGGAGCGCTGCAGCAGGTCGCGCACGCGTTCGTGTTCCTTAACGCCGGGGAGCTCGAGCAGAATCTGGCCCTGTTTGCCCTGAAGTACCTGAATGTTGGGCGAAACTACGCCGAACGCGTCGATACGGTTGCGGAGCACGTTGGTGGCCGAGGTGTTCACGCGGTCTTGAGCTTCGGATTTGAGCTTGTCGGCCACTGCGCCGTAGTTGGTGCCGTTGCCGGAGATGATGTCGGGGAACACTACCGAGAAGTCAACCTGCGGATTGTTGGCAGCGGCTTTGTACTGCTCGATGAATGTTTCAACATATTCCGTTTCGGGTGCTGCGTAGGCAATCGAGTCGGTTGCGTTGATTGCGCGGCGGAGGGTAGTGCCGTTGGGGTCGGCGGCGAGCGCTTTGATCATGTCGCCCATGTTGACCTGGAGGGTAACGTTCATGCCGCCCTTGAGGTCGAGGCCGAGGCCCACGCCCCAGCGCTGAACTTCGTTGTAGGTGTAGCCCATGTAGACGGGTTCGAGCGCTACGGAGTCCATGTAGTGCTTGTAGGCGGCGTTGTAGGCGTCGGTGGTGTTGTCGGCGCCGGCAACTGCTGCGGCGTATTCTTTGCCTTGGTTTTCAATCTGGTTACCTTTCCAGGAGAACGACAGATAGAACAGGCAGATAAGCACGAGGAATATGGCGATTACGCCGGCCACGATGCTTCCCAAAGAACCTTTGCTGTTCATGTGTTTAGTTGGTTTCTTAAAATGTAAATTGGTTTAAAAATTATTTCGCAGGTTGGGCATTTGTGTGAAAAATGCGCGCAAATATACGAAAAATTTCCGTGATGTGCAAAATCAGGCTCAATTTGGCCTTAGCGGTTCACCAGAATCTTGGCCGATTTGACTGCGCCGGTGGGGAGCTGCGCGCGCAGAATGTAAACGCCGTTGGCCAGGGCCGAGGTCATGGGGATTTCCTTGCCGGCGGTGTCGTAGAGGCGGGCCGAGTGGATGGCGGTGGTAATGGTCAGGCGGCCGTTGGAGTCAACCACCCAGCGCAGGGCCTCGGGGTTGGATTCTATGGCGGGTATGCTTGCAGGCTTGCCGGAGAGCGAGGGGGAGTCGGCGGCGTTGAGCACATAGTTGTCGAGCATGTTATCCTTGTTGATGCGGTGGATGAAGGCAACAACGTGGGTGTTGTCTTGATCCCAGCCGGCATCGATGGTGGCGGGTTCATAAGTCACCGAGAACATGCCTTCGTCGTCGATGGTGAGCTTGTCGCCGAGGTCAACCGTGCAGAGGTTTTTGCGGATAACGCCCTGGTGGAGATATTTCTCTTTCAGGTCGGAGGGTGAGGTTATATCCACGTCGTAGTCCACGCCGGCCTGCGGGAAGCCTGCGCGCGAAATGTTGTCTTCAACAACGTAGGCCGACAGGTAGATGTTGCCGTCGTCGGAAACGTCGCCCTTCTTGACGCGGCCGCTCACATTGACTTCGAGCTTGCCGTCGGCATTCTTGGAGTGCTTGATATTGATGGTGGCGTAGGCGGGCAGGTTGTAGGCCTGGGTAATCAGGTCGACATACTGGTCCCATTCGGCAACCGAGGTGCCAACCATGATTTGCTTTTTGCCGGGGAGCACGGTGCGGTCGTAGGTTGCCTGCGGGTTGCTTGACGGGCCGAAGAAGAGATATTCAAGGTCCTTGTCGACCTGCTGGGTGAAGCGGTCGTAGGCAAAGCCGGAGTGGTGGCTGACGAAAACGTGGGGCAGGCCGACTTTTTCGCGGGCAATTTCCATGTAGTAGGCCATGAAGGGGCAGTTGACGCATTGCTGTGAGGTGTATTCCTCAACCAGCGGCACGCGCAGGAAGTTGTCTTTCGAAACGTAGAGCTTGGTCCGGGTGGTGGCGGCGGGGGCTACGTCCTCGCCGTTGATTGCTGTAACGGCTGCGGTGATAATAACGTCGGTGCTCTCCTGGTCGGAGGTGTAGATGTCGGTGTTGATCAGCGTGGAGCCGAAAGCGGGTATCGGCTGTCTCTTATACCGATCTCCGAGCCCCCGAGACGCTCATGG
>CAMWSP010000166.1 GCA_947176935.1 uncultured Porphyromonadaceae bacterium
CCCCAGCCCTCCCCTCAAGGGAGGGAGCCCGATGCCGCCAAGTCATTGAAAGCCCTTCCATTTAGAAGGAATCGTCAAATCGAAGTCGGGAATTGCGAGATGAACAACATCAGGATTAGTCAGAAGATCTTAGCAGCGAGACAGGTAGTTTCTGCCTCCGCCCATTATTGCAGCTTATTGTCAAGCTCGCATTCAGAGTGTCGGACTGAACAGCGGTTTCAGGAATCAGAGTAACGGAAACCAGTAATCGAGGTATAAGAGGGAATGCCGGCACATTTTGAATTTCGCATTTAATGTCAGCAGTAATAGACTCTATGGTTACAGTGTCCGTATAGGATTGATTGAATAATAAAATATAATAATTTGCAGGAGCAGACTCCGATGCCTTGTATGGGTGAATTATCGCTTTATCAACAGGAACAATGTGTTGTTTATTATCAGGGTCAACAAGTGTAATGACGCGGGGCGCATTTTCTCCAATCTGCAGGTATCCGAATTGCTGCTCCCCATCAAAGCTTAAATATAATCGATTATATTTATCGCTATACGTCATATCCGTTATCTGGTCATTGAATTTGTATGAGTAAAGGTATTCACCGGTCAATGATAATACAATTATCTGCTTACCACAGAAATTATGAAATTTATCTTCTCCTGAATAGATAGCATAAATCCGACCATTGCCGATTACCGCCTTTGAGTAAAATGCCAATTCCTTGCTCGGTTTCTCATCATACAACGGGCCATGTATTATTCGATTAAGCTTCCCTTCCAGGTTGTATATGCGAATAACATCCTGAGTGGAAGAAACTTCCACAACAACACTATCCAGGTATGACGCCGCTACCGAAGATCTGAATCCGTCGGGGTTATTCTGCCGGCCAAAGGGTTCAGTGGCTCCGTTCATAATATTAAAGGAGCATAACGCTTGCGAGTAACCACTGTTTTCCTTAGGCATTATCATGCGGGCTATACCCCGGTCATCATGAACGTAGACAAATCGGTCAGGGAACCCGAATGAACCGTTGTTTTGGGATAAACTGACTAAGGTTTGGGGAATATAATCGGAACAGGTTAACGCGGAGTCCACATCGAATGCATTCACGCACCAATGCCCATAGTCAAAGACGGCGAGTCGTTCCGCTCCTAAAGTAAAGATACTTCCGGGCCTGAGAATTTCAGACGGACCCTCTCCGAAATTTCCAAAGGAGCCGATATATTGTTTTTCAGGAATACTTACCACATGAATCATTTTTTCCGTGGATTTATAATCCTCAATGAACAACAAATCTTGATTGGCCAACAACCTCGTTCCGCCACTAATAATAACGGAATCAACAGCTTCATTGAAGGCCTCCGCTATTTTTTCATAAGTATGGACAGGTTCGGCCCATTTATCATAAGAGATAACAACGGGAAGATTTTCCTTCCCTCCGCTGCAGGCGGAGAGAAGGAAAATCATGAAGGTTTCTTTTATCCAGCTCACGTTATTTCAGTTTGAAGACGACGGGGAGGTTGAGGTAGAATTTAACGGGTTGGCCGTCGGCGGAAGCGGGAGTGAAAGCCGGCATAGTTTTTACAACGCGAATGGCTTCCTGGGCCAGCGCGGCGTTGCCGGACTTATTGTCATTAACCTTGACTTCGGTAATATGGCCCTTTTCGTCGATGTAAACGCCCAGATGAACAGTGCCTTCGGCCTTGGCCTTGACTGCTTCGGCGGGATATTTAATATTGTCGGCAAGGAACTTCATCATTGCTGCCTCACCGCCGGGGAATGTGGCGCCGGTGATCCGGTCGCCCTTCACCGATTGGATATTGCCGCCGAGGCGGGTAACTTGTGCATTGGAGTCGCCGGTTGATTCGGAGCTATCGCCCTGGAGTTTGAAGCTGATGGGCATGGTGTACCACATGGCAACGGGCTCACCATTCTGAGTGCCGGGATTGAATTTGCCCAGGGTCTTAACAACGCGGACTGCTTCGGCATCGAGCAGCGGGTCAGCACCGCGGGCAACCCTGACGCTATCCATCGAGCCGTCGGGGAGCACCCGGAACTGCACAATCACCTGGCCCTGGATATTATTTTGTGCGGCTTCGGCCGGATAGCGGATGCTGCGCGCCATTTTGGAATACAAAGCACGCTCGCCACCGGGGAAGGTAGGCGCCTGCTTGGTCAGCTCGGCCGTGTCGGCCGGGTTGACCGCTACCTGGCGGGTTCTGACTTGAACGGCATCAGCGGCAGTGAGGGTTTTGCTTTTGGCGAGTTTCTCGCGAGCTGCTGCCTGCATCTCTTCAGGAGCATGTATAGAAATGACTTCAATTACACCATTTTTGGCAGCTTCGCCATATTTTTCAACAGCATCGGAGGTTTTGTTAATTTCAACAAGCAACACCTTAGTGTTATCTAAAGCAGTGTTTAAACCTGCATTGGGATCAGCAACTCCGTCTATAACTAGGAGCGGCTGTGGAAGGTTCGGATCATGATTCAGGCCCCGGAGATAATATCCAAGCGTATATTTATAGTTAATGCTATCCGATACTTCAACAATTTCGGCGAGATAATATTTAACGTTAGTACCGGCCGGAGATTCCGTTTTGTCAGAAACCAATTCCGTACCATCCGGGGCTTCGATAACGGGAACGGGAGCTGCGATAACGGGAGCCGGGGCTGCGGCTTCGGCGGGAGTTTCGGTTTTGGCAGGGAGGGCGGACTTTACGGCTGAGGCGAGGGCCGGCGAGGCGGCGAGGAAGATTGCGAGGGCTGCGGCAGGCAGCATCAGCAGGCAGCGCATACGCGACCGGGCGGAGGATTGTTTTTTCTGCATCATGGTGATACGGTTTTTAAGGGAACTATAATTAAACGGATTGGCTATGTTGGAGAAGAAGCCCGAGGCGCCCTTGCGGATGAGCAGCATCTGATAGGCAGCGGCTTCGGTGCCGATGCCGATAACGCGGCTGTCGGCCTGATATTCATGGACTGCGGCGAGGTCGCGGCTGAGCAGCCAGGCGGTTGGCCAGTACCAGTCAAGGCAGGTGAGCAGGCGGGAGAGAAGCAGGTCGAGCCAGTGGCGGGCAACGCGATGGGCCTGCTCATGGCATAGGAGCATATCGGCGTTGGCGTCGAGGTCGGCGCGCGAAATGACTATCCAGCGGCCCCAGGTGAAGGGGGTTATGTTGCGCGAGTGAACGATGAGGGTCGTGTGGCGGTCGATGCGGCGCTTTTCGCCGGCAATAATCACCGCCGCAACGCCGCCCAGGGCAATGAGCAACCAGAGAGCAGATGCAGCCAGTCCGACCATATAGAGGATTGGCAGCAGCGAAACAATCCGGTCGCCAAAGCCGGGAGCCGGCGGTGCGGGGGAAACATCCCAATCATCAATCTGAATAGTTATCGGGGCAACAGCGATTTCCGGGTTTTGGTCAACAACGGGCAGAACCGGCTCCGGGCGCTCAATAAAGGCGAGTGCGGGCAGGAGGGCCGAGGCAACCATAATTGCGATGAGCAGCAGGCGGTTGAGCCGATGGCAGGTGAGGCGGTTGATGCCGGCCAGGCGGAAAACCGCCCAGAGCAACGACAGGACAGCGCCGGAAATCAACGAGTAGATGAGGAGCAGGGTAGCAGTCATAATTCTTACTCCTCTCCACGTTCGACCTGGTCGATGAGCCGGCGGAGCTCGTCGGGGGTCAGTTTTTCTTCGGCGACCAAAGCGCTGACAACGCTTTTCATCGAGTTATTGAAATAGCGGGCTATTACGCTGCGCAGGGCCGAGCGCGAGTAGTCGGCCTCCTTGATTAGGGGGAAATAGCGGTGGGAGTTGCCGAAGGCCTCGTGGGCCACGAAGCCTTTCTGCTCCATGAGGCGGACGAAGGTTGAAACGGTGTTGAAATGGGGCTTGGGCTCGGGATAGAGGTCGAGCATTTCGCGCACGAACATGGGGCCGCGGCTCCAGAGCATACGCATGATCTGTTCTTCTTTTTCAGTGAGTCGGTTCATAATGGGGTAACTAATTGTTTTAGTTTTCGACGGCAAAGTTAAACTAAAAATTTTTCATATGCAACTAATTCGTTTAGTTTTTTCGAAAAAAAATCAGGGCGGCCTCACGGTCGCCCATCATTCATTATGCTTAGAGTTGATGCAAAAAAAGATTCGATTTTATTCTTTTACGCGTTCAACGTAGGAACCGTCTTTGGTGTTGATGCGAACTTTATCGCCAGTGTTGCAGAAGAGGGGAACGCGAACGGTAGCGCCGGTTTCAACAGTTGCGGGCTTGAGGGTGTTG
>CAMWSP010000167.1 GCA_947176935.1 uncultured Porphyromonadaceae bacterium
GACAGGATGCGGTAGTCATATTCGCCGTGGGTGATGAGGATGGGGGTGTCCCATTTGTCGACGAAGCGGTGGGGCGACATGGCGAAGGTGCGCTGCGCCGTGGCGTTATCCTTATTCCAGAATGCGCCGTAGGTGGGGTTCATGGCAGCGTCGACGGGGGCGTTCTGTGCGCCGCCGCCCATATCCCAGTTGGCGAACCACATTTCTTCGGTTTCGAGATACTGGCTTTCGATGTTGAAGATGCCGGCGTGGGCAATCAGGCAGGCAAAGCGGTGGTCGTGGTTGCCGGCGAGCCAGTAAACAGAGAAGCCGCCATAGCTTGCGCCGGTGGCGCCGATTTTGGTTTCGTCGATCCAGGGTTCAACCTTCACGTTGTCGACCGCAGCGAGGTAGTCGCGCATGTTCTGGCCGGGATAGTCGCCCGAAATCTGGGCGTTCCATTCGGTGCCGAAGCCGGGCAGGCCGCGGCGGTTGGGGGCGATAACAACGTAGCCGTTGGCAGCCATCAGGGCCAGGTTCCAGCGGAAGCTCCAGAACTGGCTCACGGCCTGCTGCGGGCCGCCCTGGCAGTAGAGCAGAGCCGGATATTTGGCGTTGGCGTCGAAGCCCTGGGGCTTGACAATCCAGGTGAGCATTTCCTTGCCGTCGGTGGTGGGCACCATGCGACGCTCAACCGTGGGCATCTGAATCTGGGCGAAGATTTCGTCGTTGACGCCGGTGAGTTTATTGGCCGAGCCGTTTTGGGCGTGGTAGATTTCGTTGGGGAAGAGCATGGAGTGAGCCATGGTGATAACCTCGGTGTTGCTCAGGGGCTGCAGGCTCTGGTAGTCGCATTCGCCGGCGGCGATGACCGAAACGGTGCCGTCGAGGAGAATGGAGAACACGGGTTTCACGCCGTCTTTATAGGCCAGGAAGAACAGGCCGCGCGAGTCGGGCTGCCAGGCGATTTCGTCGACCGTGTAGTCCCAGTTGGCGGTCAGGTCGGTTTTTTCGCCCGAAGCCATGTTCATGACCATGATGCGGTTCTTGTCGCTTTCATAGCCGTCGCGTTCCATAGAGAGCCAGGCCAGCTGGGTGCCGTCGGGCGAGAAGCGCGGGTTGGTGTCGTAGCCCATCATGCCTTCGGTCAGGTTGCGGGTCGATTTGCTTTCGAGGTCGTAGAGATAGAGGTCGCTGTTGGTTGAAATGGCGTAGGCCATGCCCGATTTCTTGCGCGAGGTGTAGACCAGGCTCTTGCTGTCGGGGCTCCAGGCAAAGCTCTCGATGCCGCCGAAGGGCTTCACGGGCGATTCAAACAGCGGTTCGTCGGCCATGATGTCGACCGGATTTGTGGCTTCCTTGCCGTTGAAGTCGGCCAGGAAGGGGTGGGGGATTTCGGTTACCCATTCGTCCCAGTGCTTATACATCATGTCGTCGATGATGCGGGCGTTGGCTTTGGGCAGGTCGGGATAAACGTCCTGGGCGGTGCGGGCGAATTTTATCTGCTGGATGAGCACTATTTTCTTTTCGTCGGGCGAAATCAGGAAGCCGTTGACCGCCTTTTCGAGCTTCGAGGCCTGCTGGCGGTTGCCGCCGTCGGCATCCATGGTCCAGACCTGGCTCTTGCCGTCGGCGTCGGGATAGAGGAAGGCGATTTTCTTGCCGCCGTCGAACCATTTTGCGTTGCTTTCGCTTTTGGGGGTTGCGGTGAGGCGTTTAACTTCGGTGGGGTTAGCGAGCTCGAGCAGGTAGAGGTCGGCGTTGCTGCGGTTGTGCTCAACGCTTTCGTAGCTCACGGTGTAGAGCAGCTTTGTGCCGTCGGGGCTGAGCTGCGGGTCGCTGACGCGTCCCAGCGCTTCGAGGGCATCGATTGAGAATACGCCGTCGGTTGAGGTGAACTCCGGCTTGTCAACCATCGGGGTGTCGTCGCTTCCGGCACCTCCGCAGGCCGTCAGGGTCATGGCCGCGATAGTAGTCATCAGAATTTTTTTCATTGGATGTGATGAGTGGATTTATGTTAATGTTTTGGTTTTGTTTTTTTTATCGGGGCAAAACTATGCGCTCGCCCAGGTAGCGGGCAAGCTGCGCTATAACGGTGCGTATCTGCTGCAGCTCCTCCAGGGTCTGCGCCGCCTCGGCGGGGTTGGCCGCAAGGTTTGCGCGCAGCTGCTTTTCGCGCCATTGCAGAATGGCTATTTTCAGGCCGCAAACGGCCCTCGGTGCGCGGTCGCTGAGCAGTTCGCGCTCCGAGGGAATGTGAACGCCCTTGGTGTGGATTTTGCTCAAAACGTATTTTTCCGACGCGAAGGTCGTCGATAGGTTTCTCACCGCCGGGTCCGGGTCGGCGCCCAGCATGGTGGTGAGGAATTTTTCGGCCGCTTCGGCCAGGTGGTTTTTGGCTTCGGAGTCGGCGGCCTCCTCCATTTCGCGCTCCTTGCGGCGAATGGCGTCGACGCTTCCGGCCGAGGCTATGGTTTCGGCCGCGTCGGCCATGAACCGGCGGCGTGCTTCCTCGGCGCGCGCTTCGGCGGCTGGCTGCTCCGAGCGCCAGGCTTCGGCCGCGTTCTGAACGGCTATGAACACCCGGTCCAGGTCTTCGTTGGTCAGCCGCAGCTCGTCGGCCGCCAGCTCGGCGCTCACATAGTCGATAACGTTGAGGTCGGTCATGTCGCCCTCGGCGTTGACCACCTGTGCAACGGTCAGAAGCCCGTAGCGCGCGCAGAGCCTGACAACCTCCGTTTCAGCCGCCCGCAGATAGGCGCTGGCGGAGCCGCTCCCTGCAAGGGCGCGCTCTGAGCGCTCAGAGTTCTCGGAGTTCTCAGAGCGCTCCGATTGCTCTGAAATTGGCCGGTGCTGCTCGCGGTCGGCGGCCTCGGCGGCATATTTCGCCACCTGCAGGCGCACTATGTCTTCATCGGTCTGCAGCAGGCGCGCGCACTCCTTGACGTATTCGCTGCGCACAACCCGGTCGGGAATCACCGATATGCTGCGGGCAATGCTGTTTATAACCCCGGCGCGACCTATGGGGTCGTTGCTCTCCAGGGTATCGAGCAGAATGCGCGTCTTGAAGCGGATAAAGTCGGTTTCGTTTTCTTTGAAATATTGTTCGATTTCCTCCAGCGAGTGGCTCTTGGCAAACGAGTCGGGGTCGTCGCCGTCGGGCAGCAGCATAACCTTGATGTTCATGCCGTGGGCCAGCAGCATGTCGATGCCTCGCAGCGAGGCCTTGATGCCCGCCGGGTCGGAGTCGTAAATAACCGTCACGTTCGGCGTGAAGCGGTGAATCAGCGCTATCTGGCCGTCGGTGAGCGAGGTGCCCGACGAGGCCACCACGTTTTCCACCCCGCGCTGGCTCATGGAAATTACATCCATATAGCCCTCGACCAGAATGCACTTGTTTTTCTTAACTATTTCGCGCTTGGCCTGATAGAGGCCGTAGAGCTCGTTGCTCTTGTGGTAGACCGGGCTTTCGGGCGAGTTGACGTATTTGGCAACCTCTTTGGAGGTTTTCAGTGTGCGGCCGCCAAAGGCTACCACCTTGCCGCTCACCGAAAAGACCGGAAATATCACCCTGCCGCGGAAGCGGTCATAAAGGCTACCGCCGTTGCGCTCCGAGCGCGCACACAGGCCGGTGCCCAGCAGCGTTTCCTCGCCGTAGCCCTTGGCGCGGGCCTCGCTGCTCAGCGCGGTGCTCTTTTCGGGCGCGAAGCCCAGGCGGAAACGGCGTATGGCCGCGTCGCTCAGCCCGCGGTTGCGGAAATAGCTCATGCCTATGTCGCGGCCCTCGTCGGTTTCGTGGAGCGTATGTTCGAAAAACTGCAGCGCAAAGTCGTTGAGCGCAAGCATGCTCTCGCGCTCGGTGGCCGCGGCGCGCTCCTCGGCGGTCAGCTCGCGCTCCTTGATTTCGATGTTATACTTGTTGGCCAGCCATTTCAGCGCCTCAATGTAGCTCAGCTGCTCGTGCTCCATGATGAAGCCAACGGGCGTGCCGCCCTTACCGCACGAAAAACACTTGCAGATGCCGCGCGACTTGCTCACCGAAAACGACGGCGTGCGCTCGTTATGGAACGGACACAGCCCGATATAGTTCGCGCCGCTGCGTTTGAGCTTCACGAAGTCGCTGACAACGTCGACAATGTCGGCCGTGTCGAGGATTTTCCTGACTGTTTCCTGATCAATAAGCGCCATATTCCCTGCAAAGTTACGAAAATTCCCTCAAAATCGCAACTGGGAGCCCCACTCCCTCCCTTGAGGGGAGGGCTGGGGTGGGGCTAATCCCAGCCTTTGGC
>CAMWSP010000168.1 GCA_947176935.1 uncultured Porphyromonadaceae bacterium
TGACATCCGTTTTCAGTGCCGACGGCAAGAATGTGCCGTGCACTGTTATCGAAGTAGGCCCTTGTGTAGTTACTCAGGTTAAAACCGTTGAAAAAGATGGTTACGAAGCTCTTCAGCTCGGTTTCATCGAGAAGAAAGAGAAGCACACCACCAAGCCCATGAAGGGTCATTTCGACAAAGCCGGAGTAGCCCCGCAGCGCCACTTGGCCGAGTTCTCGGGTTTTGAAGGCGAACATGCCCTTGGTGAAACGATTACCGTTGAGCTCTTCGAAGAAGGCTCTTTCGTTGACATCGTAGGCACCTCGAAAGGTAAGGGCTATCAGGGCGTCGTGAAGCGTCATGGCTTCGGCGGCGTCGGCCAGTCCACCCACGGTCAGCACAACCGCCTCCGCGCCCCCGGTTCTGTAGGTGCCTGCTCCTACCCTGCAAAAGTCTTCAAAGGCATGCGCATGGCAGGTCAGATGGGCAACGAACGTGTAACCGTTCAAAACCTTCAGGTCCTCAAGGTAATTCCCGAACACAACATCCTCATGATCAAAGGCTCCGTTCCCGGTGCCAAAGGTTCAATCGTAATGGTAGAGAAGTAAGAAATGGAACTCGCAGTCTATAACATCAAAGGTGAAGACACCGGTCGCAAGGTAACACTCAGCGACGAAGTCTTTGGCGTTGACGTGAACGAACACGTAGTTTGGCTCGACGTTAAGCAATTCCTCGCCAACCAGCGTCAGGGTACACACAAGAGCAAAGAACGCAGCGAAGTTTCCGGCTCTACCCGCAAGCTCCACAAGCAGAAAGGCGGCGGCGGTTCGCGTATCGGCGATATCAACAGCCCCGTTCTCGTTGGTGGTGGCCGCGTTTTTGGTCCCCGTCCCCGCAACTATTCGTTCAAACTCAACAAAAAGGTTAAACAGCTTGCCCGCAAGAGCGCACTGACCTCGAAGCTCGCCGACAACCAGATTATGGTTATCGAAGACTTCCAGTTCGAAGCTCCCAAAACCAAGCAGTTCGCCGAAGTGCTCAGCGCCCTGAAAGTTAACGGCAAGAAGGTTCTGCTGGTAATGCCCTCTATGGACAAAAACCTCAACCTGAGCCTGCGCAACATCCCCGGCGCCCGCATGATGGCGGCCTCCGACCTCAACACCTACGCTATTCTCAACAATAACGTTATGCTGCTGTCGGAAAAAAGCGTTGAAGTAGTAAATAACCTCTAATCCCAAGCTCACCGAAAAATGGAAATCAGCATCAAACCCATTGTGACCGAGAAGGCTACCAAGCTCTCCGAAAGTCTCAACCGCTACACCTTCCGCGTTTCGCCCGATGCAACCAAGCCCCAGATCAAGGCCCTGGTTGAAGAGCTCTATGGCGTAAAGGTTACCAAAGTTAACACCATGATTGTTCGCGCCAAACGCAAACAGCGCTACACCAAGGGCGGCCTCATCAAGGGCACTACCGCAGTGTGGAAAAAAGCTCTCATCAGCGTTGCCGAAGGCGAAACGATCGATTTCTACAGCAACATCTAATCAGTTCGATAAATGGCAGTTAGAAAATTCAAGCCCACAACTCCCGGGCAGCGACACAAAGTTATCGGCGTATTTAAAGGTACCATCACTGCTACAACGCCGGAAAAATCTCTTACAGTAGGTAAGAAAGCCTCGGGCGGTCGCAACTCCGAGGGTCACCTCACCACCCGGTACATTGGCGGTGGCCACAAACGCGCTTACCGTATCATCGACTTTAAGAGAACTAAAGACGGAGTACCTGCCGTAGTTAAGAGCATCGAGTACGACCCTAACCGTTCGGCCCGCATCGCCCTTCTCTACTACGTTGACGGCAGCAAGGCATACATCATCGCCCCCAACGGCCTCGAAGTAGGCGCAACCGTTGTTTCCGGCCCCGATGCAGCCCCCGAAGTAGGCAACGCCCTTCCGCTGAACCGCATCCCCGTCGGTACTCTCATCCACGCCATCGAACTGCGTCCCGGCCAGGGTGCCTTCATGGCCCGTAGCGCCGGCACCTTCGCTCAGCTCGTTTCGCGCGAAGGCGACTACGCCATCATCAAACTCCCTTCCGGTGAAACCCGCAAAGTGCTCGCCGCCTGCAAAGCCACCGTTGGCGTTGTTGGCAACAGCGAACACTCCCTGGAATCGTCGGGTAAGGCCGGCCGCAGCCGCTGGCTGGGTCGCCGTCCTCACAACCGCGGCGTAGTTATGAACCCTGTCGATCACCCCATGGGTGGTGGTGAAGGTCGCGCAAGCGGCGGTCATCCCCGCTCACGCAAGGGCCTCTACTCCAAGGGCCTCAAGACTCGTGCTCCCAAGAAGCATTCGTCGAAGTATATCATCGAAAGAAGAAAGAAGTAAACCTTTTAATTATTGACCTATCAGCATGAGTCGTTCATTAAAAAAAGGCCCCTTCATCAGCGTTAAGCTCGAAAAGAAAGTTAGCGCCATGGAGGAAAGCGGCAAAAAGTCAGTTATCAAGACCTGGAGCCGTGCTTCTATGATTGCCCCCGAATTCGTTGGACACACCTTTGCAGTCCACAACGGCAACAAGTTCATCCCCGTTTACGTGACCGAAAACATGGTCGGCCACAAGCTGGGCGAATTTGCTCCCACCCGCACCTTCCGCGGCCACTCCGGCAATCGCAAGAAGTAAACCGAGAGACCAAACATTAAATTAGCAGTTTTTTAAACAATCCTTCATACCAACCTATGGGTGTAAGAAAAAGAAACTCAGCAGACCAGAGGAAAGAGGCCAACAAGCAAATCGCCTTCGCCAAGCTGCTCAACGTTCCCACCTCCCCCCGCAAGATGCGCCTGGTCGTTGACATGGTGCGCGGCATGGAAGTGAACCGTGCGCTCGGCGTCCTCAAATTCTCAAATAAAGAAGCCGCCGCCCGTCTGGAAAAACTCCTGCGCAGCGCAGTGGCTAACTGGGAAGCCAAAAACGAGCGTAAAGCCGACGCCGGCGAGCTCTATATCTCAACCATCTTCGTGACTCCCGCTCCGATGCTCAAGCGCCTGCGCACCGCCCCCCAGGGCCGCGGCTACCGCATCCGCAAGCGTTCGAACCACGTAACCGTTGTGGTTGACACCATCGATAACAAAAAAGCCTAACCTCATTTACCCAAGACCTAAACAGAATGGGACAGAAAGTTAATCCTATCAGCAATCGCCTCGGCATTATCCGCGGCTGGGACTCCAACTGGAATTTCGGCCACAAATATGGCGACAACTTGCTTGAGGACTATAAGCTCCGCAAGTATCTGAACGTCCGTCTTGCCAAGATGAGCGTTTCGCGCATCGTTATTGAGCGCACTCTTAAACTCACCACCATCACCATCTGCACCTCCCGTCCGGGCCTGATCATCGGCAAGGGCGGCGCCGAAGTCGACAAGCTCAAGGAAGAGCTGAAAAAGATCACCTCGCGCGACGTTCAGATCAATATCTTCGAAATCAAGCGCCCCGAACTCGACGCTGAAATCGTTGCCAACGGCATTGCCCGCCAGATTGAAGGCAAGGTGGCTTACCGCCGCGCCATCAAAATGGCCATCGCATCGACCATGCGTGCCGGCGCCGAAGGTATCAAGGTGCAGGTTTCCGGCCGTCTGAACGGCGCCGAAATCGCCCGTAGCGAAATGTTCAAGGAAGGCCGCACTCCGCTCCACACTCTTCGTGCCGATATCGACTACGCGCTGGTTGAAGCCCACACCAAAGTAGGCGTTATCGGCGTTAAGGTTTGGATTTGCCGCGGCGAAGTTTACGGCAAGCGCGACCTGGCTCCCAACTTTGCAGCAGCAAAGGAACAGGGCCGTCCGGCACGCAACGAAGGCGATCGTGGCCCGCGTCGCGACCGTGGTTTCCGCAAACCCCGCAACAACAACCGCTAATTCTTAACCATTTGAATCAACAGCAGAAATGTTACAACCTAAAAAAACCAAGTTCCGCCGCTCGCAAAAAGGCCGCATGAAAGGCGTTGCCCAGCGCGGCAACCAGCTGGCCTTCGGTTCATTTGGCATTAAGACCCTGGAGTCCAAGTGGATTACCGGCCGCCAGATTGAAGCCGCCCGTATCGCAGTGACCCGCTATATGCAGCGTCAAGGTCAAATCTGGATCCGCATCTTCCCTGACAAACCTATTACCAAGAAGCCGGCCGAAGTCCGCATGGGTAAAGGTAAAGGTAACCCCGAAGGCTTTGTGGCACCCGTTACCCC
>CAMWSP010000169.1 GCA_947176935.1 uncultured Porphyromonadaceae bacterium
CCCTTAAACCACTAAATATCAGCTAAATCAGCTAAAATAGCTAAAGCAGCTATTTAGCCCAATTTATTCAGTTTGCAAATCCAATCACCAGCCGCTCACCATATAAATGCAAATGCAAATCGAAAATTGCAAAACGAAAATTTGCAATTTACAAAAATAAATTTGGAAGTTTAAATTTTTATGTTTAACTTTGCAATATGAAAATTAGCAAATGCAAACCGAAATGGATATTGTAAATCGCCTCACAACCTTTATGGAAGCCCACGGAATTGGCAGCACTCAGTTTGCCGACGCTTGCGGCATTCCGCGTCCCACCCTATCGCAGATTTTGAGCGGTAGAAACAAAAAAATCTCCGACGCTGTTATCGCTAAGATTCACGGAGCCTATCCGCGCCTGAGCGTCCTGTGGTTGCTTTTTGGCGAAGGACAGATGGAAACGGGCGCAAATAACGCATTCTCGATGCCCTCGGCGCCCGCCGCACCTGCAGCACCGCAGCACACCCCTAATAATGACATATCCGACGGCTTGTTTGGCGCCCGGGATATGCGCGAGCCGCTGATTTTCGACGATGACGAGCCCGAAAATGAAGTCGCCGCCGGCAGCGACGCTACCGACGGCGATGAGCCCGTGGTGACCATTCCGGCCGATGGCTCGAAATCTATCGTCAATATAATGGTGTTCTATTCCGATAATTCATATCAGTCGTTTGTGCCGCGTTAATCGTCCCATACGAAGGTTGTGAGCATCGGATAGTGGTCGCTGGAGGCCACATTGCCGCGCTCAATATCTACCGCGCGGAAGTTGCCGCGCCATAAAACGTGGTCTATGCGGAAGGCAAAATAGGGGGCGTTGAAGGTTATGGTTGGCCCGAACGCGGTTTCGGCGTAGGCGTCTTTCAGCCCTACTTCTTCCAGAATTTTGACCGTGCGGCAGCCGGGAACGTCGTTGAAATCACCGCAAATTATAATGTCGCCGCCCATCTGCTCAACAAAGTTGCGCAGCATCTTGGCCTGCCAGGCGCGGTGTTGGAAGGCAAACAGCAGCTTTGTTATCAGCTGCTGGCGAACACGCTCCATGGTTTCCTTCTTGTCGGTGTCGCCGAGCGCCTTGGTGGTGGTCAGCGAGCGATATAGTTCCTTGTCGCTGTCGTTAAGGCCGAAGCTTTCCAGGTGAACGGCAATGATGGTCAGCGGGCGGTTATCGTTCACCGACGTACGGAAAATTTCTATGCTGCCGTTGTTCGGCTCGTTGTTGGGCGGAACTATGTGCAGAATAGGGCGCTTGGAGAAAAGCGCCGTGCCGCGTTTGCATGTGGCGTGGTAGGGATACATGGTAAAGAAAGAATCGACCTGCTCCTTCGGTGCGAATTGCTCTGGAGCGCCGTGGGTGGCATACTCCAGCAGGGTCAGAACGTCGGCGTCTGATTGGAGAATGGTGTGGAGCGTGCGGTTGAATTCTGTAGTTGACATGCCTTCGGCATCAACGAAGCTCAAAACGTTATAGCTTAACACCTTAAACGAACGTTCGCGTTCCTCGTCGGTCAGCTCATGTTTCGAAAAATTCAGCGGGCTGAATATCAGGAACGGCTTCAGCGCAATCAGCAGCGTAGCGGCCGAAACTATGGCCAGCCAGCGGCATAGAAACAGGTTGATAACCAAAAATACCGCCGACAGAACATACCAGAGCGGGAACGTCATCGCAACGACCCCCGCAAACGGCATAAATTCGTGGTCGATATGGCCGGCATAGCCGCAGAAAACGGCCAGCCCGGCAACGAAAACATTCAGCCCGACCCATACCGGCAGGGCAATCATGTGGAGAATATCCAATACTCGTTTCATAGCTTTTTGCTGTATTCAATTAGCTGTTTGCGTTCATCGGCGTTTAAAGATGCGTAGCCCGAGCGGCGCACTTTGTCGAGCAGTTCGTCGAGCGTTTTCTGCCGGGCGCGCTTAACCGGTCGTATCCGGGAGTTGGCTTTGCGCAGAATCAGTGCGTAGAGCAGGCCGCCCAGCGCGCCGCCTATGTGCGCCAGTCCGCCGCCGATATTGCCGCCGGCAAACACCAGCAGGCTCAGCCCAACGGCTATTATGGCTACCCATTTGAAGCTCACCGGGCCGAAAAACATCAGGTTGACGCGCATGTAGGGCACACGCGCGGCGGCAAACACCACCACGCCCAAAACCGCGGCGCTGGCGCCCATCAGAGGGTAGGGGCACCAACCGGCCAACGCGCCGACCAAAAACAGCGCCACTCCGCCCAGTCCGCCGCAAAGATAGCTCAGCAGCAACTGGCGCGGCGACCCGATTTCGAGCGCCAGACGCGAAAAAAGCCAAAACCAAAGGCAGTTGAACAGGGTGTTGAGCGCGCCCGAGTCGGTGACCATATAGGTCAGCAGAGTCCACGGCCGCAGCCAGAACTCGGGCGCAATAACCAGCCAGCGCGCCGCGCCCGTGCCCCACGCGGCGCATATTGCCGTCAAGACAACAAACATCGCCACGTTGGCCGCAATCAGCGCGCCGGTAACTGTTTTAATAAATCGGATCATTATTGATTTCGCCTCTTTTACGCCAATAAACAATCAGAGCCCAGCCAACGAGCATGCCGCCCAGGTGGGCGAAGTGTGCCACTCCCGACTGCAGTCCCGTAACGCCGAGAAACAGCTCCATAACGCCGTAGCCCAACACCAGCCATTTAGCCTTGATGGGCACCGGGATAAAGAACAGATACATAGGCATATTCGGGAAAATCATGGCAAAGGCCAGCAGAACGCCATAAACCGCGCCCGAAGCGCCGACCGTTGGCGTGTTCAAAATCAGGTTCATATTGCCAAGCACCGGATTCATCCAGTTCTTGCCTTGAAGCAGCAGGTCGTTGCCTTCGCGGGCTATGGCGCTGATTGACATATCGGCACCCGGAATCTGCGAGTGCAGGTGAGTGAGCCAAACGGCATATACACCCTCCTGAACCAGCGCGGCACCGACGCCAACTGTCATATAGAAAAGCAGATAGCGTGCCGAACCGAACACCCGCTCTATAACCGAGCCGAACATCCAAACGGCAAACATGTTGAAAAACACATGCTCCAAGCCGCCATGCAAAAACATATAACTAATTGGCTGCCAGGGCTGAAAATTCGGCGATGCGAAATAAAACAACCCGCAAGTGCGGTCAAGCGTAACGCCAAATGAAGGCATCAACTCCATAATCAACCAAATCAACAGGTTGATTATCAACAAATTCTTAGTAACCGGCGGTATATTCCTAAACATATTATTTGATTTCTTTGGTGGTGGTATTGCCTTCAAGGTAATCTTGAGCTTTGGCGGAGGAGATGACGCTTCGACCGAGCTTGGACTCAAGTTCATTTCTGGCTGCTTTGGCAACATTGCCGCCGCTTTTGGCAATATTTACGTGATGTCCGATCGAAGAGGGTCTTTGCTGTTTGGAAATTTCTGTGGCGGAAGCTTCTGCGAGCATATTGAGGGCAAGTTCAATATTTGTCATATTATCGCGTAGAGACTCCTTATGAAGGCCTTTGAAATCCTTGTATTCTCGGGTTTTCATTCCGCTCCATTGTTTGGTGATTATATCGGTGAGCATACCATATTTCTCAGTGGGAACTTGCCCGCGTTTCCATTCGTCGGTAAGTTGCTTCCTTACATCAATGCCTCGAATGCGGGTGTTAATCCATTCCTCTGAATATCCCAGGCGGCGATAATCAGAAATAGCTTGTTCGATGGATAATTCCGGGTCTTGGAGTTGGTCAATTCTTGTTGCTGCCACTTCGGCCATCCATTGTTTAAATGGTTCGGCTTTTGGCGATGGGATTGATTGGATTATGCGGAAAAGCTGCTCACTGGTAGCCACATCGGTCAGGCGCATCTTTCCGTCAGGTGCTGGTAATTTCAACTGTACGATATTTTCGTACACTTCACTTCCTTCTTTTTTAAGTTTCCTTTTTAGATCGCTTAGGTATCGGCGTGGATTCTCACTTTCAGTGAGCGCTGAAACTGTATCAACAACTGAGAAATACCACTGCTCGGATTCATTGTCCCAGGCAGTGCGGATTTTTTTATCGTTAAAGATTTGAATTTGACTATGTTGGGTCATGATGGGGGG
>CAMWSP010000170.1 GCA_947176935.1 uncultured Porphyromonadaceae bacterium
GCGCTACACCCCCGACAGCCGGAACCTGATCGACGGCTCGTTTTTCGTGAGCCACGACAATATGGCCATCACCGATCTGATGGGAATGTATTGGGGCAACATCGGCGGCGCGCTGAACTGGCAGGCGCGCACCGGCGGTGACTTCACGTTCACCACCACCGGCTCGGTGACCCACTACGCACCGAAAATGACCGTGGAGATGATGAACATGAACCAGACCATGTGGACCTACATCCGCAACTACTCCATCAACGAAAAAGTACGCTGGCAGCCATCGGAGCGCCACGGGCTGGAGTTCGGGCTACGCAGCGAGCTGGTTCAGGTCAAGTCGGCCGAATGGCTGATTAACAGCACCAAAGAGCAGGAAATACGCTCCCTGTGGGAAAACTCGGCATGGGCCGACTATAGCGGCAACTTCGCCGACATGGTGGAGGTTACTGCCGGAGTCAGGCTCAACGTTTCGTCGGCGCTTTCGGCCAACCGCTTCAACAGCTACTTTTCGCTGCTGCAAAGCCCGGCGCAGTTCCGACCGGCAACCTACGTTGGCGTCGAGCCGCGAGTGAACCTGAAGTATAACATTTCCAAGCTCCACAACATTAAGGCCGGCGCCGGCATATCGTCGCAGAACCTGCATGCCATACGCGCCAGCTCCACGTCGTTCCCGTTCGACCGCTATGCGCTGACGTCGGCGGTGGTTAAGCCCGAACGCTCGCTGCTCTATGCGTTAGGCTACTGCGGCATGAGTTCGAACGGCGCCTACGACTGGTCGGTCGAAGGCTATTACCGCGATATTTTCAACGTTTACGACCTCAAGGACGGCAAAACGGTTTTTTCCGACATCAACCTCGAAAGCATTATTCTCGGCGGTCGCGGCCGCAGCTACGGAGTGGAATTCATGGTGCGCAAAAACACCGGCAAAGTCACCGGCTGGATTTCCTATACGCTTTCGCGCACCCAAACCCGCATAGACGGCATAAACAACGGCCAATGGTATAACGCCACCAACGACCGGCGCCACGACCTGTCGGTTGCCTGCGTATGGGCCATCAACCGCCGATGGTCGGTTTCCGGCTCATGGATTTTCCTGTCGGGCCAGCCGCTGACCGCCCCCGACGTGAAATATGAAATCGCCGGCGAAACCTGCTATTACTATTCGAAACGCAACGGCTACCTCACTCCGCCGACCCACCGCCTGGACCTGTCGGCCAAATATACCCATGCCGGCCGCCGCTTCACCTATGAATGGGCCTTCGGGGTCTATAACGCCTACTGCCGCTACAATCCCTATATCGTTTACTTCACCGACGACCCCGAAAAGCCGTCGGGCACCAAGGCTATGGCCCAAGCAATGTATGGTCTGGTTCCGTCGGTTTCCTACACTCTGAAATTTTAGCGCTTATGTGGTTAAAACGAACTGTAACAGCCGCCGCAATCGCAATGGCGCTCTGCGGATGCTCCAGAGAGATTGACTTCGAGTATCTCGACATAGAACCCCTTACAGTCATAGAGGCCGAACTGACCCCCGACGGCGCCAAGGTCGGCATAAGGCTGACCACTCCGATGGACGAACCCATGAACCGCACGCTGCTCAGGGACGCCACAGTAACCCTGACCGACCTGGATTCCGAGGAATCGGCCCTGCTCGAAATCGATGCCGAGGGCTACTACCGCAACCCCGACGCCGGAATCGACGGCCACCGATACCGCCTGACGGTTGAGCGCAACGGCCAAAGCTTCGAGTCGGAAACCCGGATGTTCGGTCCGACAACAATCGAGAGCCTTGAGTTCAACTGGATCAGCATGCCCTACGATGACGTTGCCGTTCTTCAGGGTCGCTTCACCGACGATACCGCCACGACCGGCGACTGCTACTGGGTGAAAATTTACCGCAACGGAAAGATTTACCAATGGAGCGAAGTCGATGACCGCGGCGCAGTTGGCGGCATGTGTACCTACCTGACCATGACCTCCCGCAAGGACACCGACGCAGAAGACGACGAAAGCGTTCTGTTCGACAACGATGTGGTTACGATGACCGTTTGCCGCATTTCGAAAGAGATGCACAACTATCTGGAAGCGCTCGCAAACGACAGCAACGGCCCGGCAATGTTTACCGGAAGCCGTTGCCTGGGATATTTCCTTGCTTCATCGCCGGCGGAGAAAACCATCGTTTTCCACCCCGACGAAATTCCGAATTATCAGTGAGTAATGCCGTCGCGGCGCAGCAGGGCATCGATGCTGGCCGGTTTGCCGCGAAACGCCTTGTAGAGTTCATCGGCGGGTGCCGAGCCGCCGCGCTCCAGAATATTGCGGCGGAATGAATCGGCCAGCTCGCGATTGAACGTTCCGTTCTGCTCGAAATAGTCGAACGCATCAGCATCGAGCACTTCGGCCCACTTATAGGAGTAATATCCGGCCGCATATCCGCCGGCAAAGATGTGGCCGAACGAGGTTGCTATCAGAGTGCCGGGAACATGCGGGAAGATTTCGACCTGACGGATAGCCTCGGTTTCAACGGCCGTAAGGTCCTGAACCGGCTCGGTTATGGTGTGGAAACCGAAATCGAGGAAGCCGAAATTCAGCTGACGTACGCAGGCATAGGCGGCACCGAAGCGGCGCGCGGCAATCATGCGGTCAAACAGCTCGTCGGGCAACTGTTCGCCGGTCTGATAATGTCTGGCAAATTCGTTAAGGAACTCTTTGGAATAGAAAAAGTTTTCATTGAACTGCGATGGGAGCTCAACAAAGTCGCGGTCAACGTTTGTCCCGGCCTGCGACGTATATGCAGCGCGGGTGAGCAGCGAATGGAGCGCATGGCCGAACTCATGGAGAAAGGTCGTTACCTCGCCGGGCGAAAGGAGCGACGGCCGCTCCGCCGACGGGCGGGTGAAGTTCATCACTATGTTGACCTGCGGGCGCACCGAGCCGTCGGCCTCGCGGAAATCGGTCATCCAGGCGCCGGGGCTCTTGCGGCCCGGACGGGGGAAGAAGTCGGTATAGAGCAGGCCGAGATGCGAACCGTCGGCATCGCGGACTTCAAACACCTTAACCTCGGGATTGTAAACGTCAACACCCTGCTTTTCCTCGAAAGTCAGGCCATATAGACGCGAAGCAAGACCGAAAACACCTTTGGTCACAGCCGAAAGCTCAAAGTATGGCCGCAGGGTTTCAGGGTCGAAGTCGTAGCGCTCCTTGCGCAAACGGTTGGAGTGGAAAGAATAGTTCCAGGGAGTTATCTCCTCGCCGGCGAACTCGCGGAGCTCGGCCAGTTCGCGCTGCAAGGCGGGCATATACGCGTCGCGCAGTTCGCCTAAAAGACCGAGAGCCGCGGCGGGAGTGCCGGCCATGGTGCGGTCGAGCTTGAAGTCGGCAAAGTTGTCATAGCCGAGCAGGCGCGCTTTTTCAAGGCGCAAGGCGGTTATTTCCTTAACAATGTCAACATTGGAGAACTCGCCGGCGAGATTGCGGCCGCTATACATCAGATAAACCTTTTTGCGCAGGTCGGCAAAAGGCGACAGTTTCATAAACGCCATATACTCCGGAGCCTGCAGAGTCAGCAGATATGATGCGTCAGTCTTTTGGGCACGCGCATTATCGGCCATCTGATCGAGCAGCCATTGTGGCAGACCCTCGGTCTGTTCAGCCTGCAGCGGTAGCGAATAGGTTGCCAACTCGCGCTTAACGTTCTGACCGAATAGGGTTGTCAGCTCGTCGAGGCGCGCCGAAATCCGGCGGAAGCGCTCGCGGTCGGCGCCATGCAGATTGGCGCCGCTGCTAACAAAGCCCATATAGCAATCTTCGAGCAGCTTGAGGTCGGGACCGTTCAGGGCGAGTTGACCGCGCTTATCGTAGACCTGCTTGATGCGGGCAAAAAGTTTTTCATTGAGTCCGATTTTAGAGGAATACTCGCTCAAAAGAGGTGAGGCCTTGAGCGATATATCCATCAGTTCATCGTCGGCATCAGCCGAAAGGAGAGGATAGAAAACACCAAGCACCCGGTTGAGGGTTTTACCTGAATTTTCGAGCGCCACGACTGTGTTTTCGAAAGTAGGCTCGGCAGGATTTTCAACAATGGCATCGACCTCGGCAAGAGCTTCGGCAATAGCCGTTTCGATAG
>CAMWSP010000171.1 GCA_947176935.1 uncultured Porphyromonadaceae bacterium
ATAATTCTACACTCGAGTAGTTTTTAACATTTCAACCGACTTTTGCAACTGACCCCAACTGACCCTAAAATTGACTAACTGCTGGCGTTAGTAAGTTGCAGATAATCTGATATTTACGACAATACCCAGACGGTTGTCTGGGTATCTTAGTGGTGCCACCAGGAATCGAACCGGGGACACAAGGATTTTCAGTCCTTTGCTCTACCAACTGAGCTATGGCACCTGCTTGGTTTTGCGCTGCAAAGTTAGGGAGTTTTTTTGAGGTGTGCAAGTTTTTTTGATGTTTTTTTGAATTTATTTTTGGGTTTGTTTGGTAAGAGGTTGAGCCTTTGGTAATTAGTAATTGGTAATTAGTGATTAGTAATTGGGGCTTGGATGAATGTTTTTTGTCGGGAGGATGGCGGAGCGGAAAGGGCTTTAAGGAGTTTAGGGTCAATAGGGTGTTTGAGTTTTGGGGGATGAGGTTGATGTGTGGGAAATAAATTTGGTGAGGTGGGATAATTTTTGTAAATTTGCAGTGTTTTATGCGCGTAATCTCCGAATACATAATTGACAGAGTTCCTTTTGAGTTTAATTTTAATAACTATATAATCATTCAAATCAATAGTTTAACACATGAAAAAACTTTTACTTTTAGGGGCGTTGGCTATCACCGGGTTTGTGGCCAATGCTACCGCGCCAAGTTCTTCGCATCTGGAAGATGGTGAGGTTTGGCTTCATTCCAACGTTTTGAAGGGTGCAATGTGCTCGGATCGTTCAGATGGCGGCTACGGATATTTCCGGTATATGTTCGATGACAATCTTGAAAGCTATTGGCACCAGAAATGGGACAGTGATGTGGCTAATGAAAATAAATATCATTGGTTTTCATTAGATTTAGGCAAACCTGAAACTTTTCATGGATTTGATTATTGGGCTCGTAATAACTCGTCGAACGGTCGCTTCCTCAAGGGCAAAATTTTTGTAAGCAATACGGCTTTCGATTCGTTTGCTAACGATGAAGCGGCAAAGGCTTATTATGATGAACACGCAAGTGATGCGGCCGGATCTTTTGAGTTTACATATAGCTCGGGCACGGACAACAGCGTGAAATCTTGCCGTTTTGAGGAAGTTACCGCTCAGCATGTTCTTGTGATTTTGGAATCTACCACTGCCAATCATGCTTGCGGAGCGGAGTTTAAGCTCGTAGGCCATGGAGAAGATACATACTTTGATTTGCCGAGGGATAACTGGGTGGTAACTCCGTGTTCGGACATTGATGATACCGCTACCTCCGGCCGAATCAAGTGCATCTATGATGATAATATCAATACCTACTGGAATACGGATTGGCAGCATGACAAAACAGACAATCACTGGTTTATCATCGATATGGGTGAAGAATCGAATGTTGATGGATTTAAATTGTGGCGCCGTTATAATGATGCGCGAGGTGAGGTCTTGGAAGGTAAAGTGTATGTCAGCAAGGAGCCTTTCGCTGCACTTACTGCTGAGGCTGAGAATGATGAATTCCACCACCAAGCCGTTGCAAATTTCATGGCCGACGAGGCTAATGTGCCTGCTGCCGGGTTCACGTTTGAGTATGACTCTACCATTAACCCGGATCAAGCGCGCATTTGCAAATTTGATAAAACAGCCCGTGGTCGATATGTTCTTGTCGTGATTACAAAAACTCCCGAAGGGAACGCTATGCATCCTGCATGCTTAGCTGAGTTCAAGTTGTTTAAGGATGATGCTGTGACTGCCAATCTTCTGCGGGCCTGGAACGCGGGACTAAATAGTGTTAACATTGGCCGTGCAAGCGCTTTGCAAGCCCTCGGCTCGTTTATCAACAAGGGTGTCATTCCGTCGACAGACATGCCGGATGATGTTACGGTTGATAATATTGATGAGAAACTTGCCGCGACCAATGCTGCTTTGGACGCTTACGTTAAGTCATTTGAAAATCAGCTGATTTATATCCGTCATGGTAGTCGTCGCAACAATGCCTATCTAGCTGCGCTGCCTACCGGTAAAGGCGTAAAATTCAATACTATCGCTGAGCCCACTGCTGATGCAGTTTGGCAGATTCGCTTCTTGGGGGATAATCTTGGCTTCTACCTGTATAGCCGCACAACCAATATGTGGATTAACACGCAGAATGGTTCCCCATCCGCCGCTACGGCTTATGCTTCAATGCTCACATCGCGTCTTGATAATAACAACTTCCTGAATATTGCTCAGGGTACCGGCAACCAGTTATTGAATGTAGACGGTAGCGGTAATGATTTGGTGTGGTATGGTGAAGCTAATGATGGCGGCTCGCAGTGGACAGTAACGGCAATCACCGTAAATGATCAGGTTTATGTTGATCCTGAAGTCTCTACTGCCGAAGCTCCCCAATATTATCGTTTGGTTAATGCCCGCTGGATGCACAACAAGGCAGCTAGCAATATGGCTGTTAATGGCGAAAATCAGGATGGTGCCGGCAATGGCGAGACCAATAGCCGTGCAAACTCTGCTATCCCCGGCATTTACTGGCGTATAGAATCTTGTGGCGAGGGCGTGAAACTCATCAACCTCACCGGCTATGAATTGACGTATAGCGGCACGAATCTAACCACTCTTACCGACAATGGCTCTATAGTTTATCTGATGAAGCAGACCGACAGCCAGTTCAACGGCGTTAACGTATATGGTATCTCTAACAATCCTGCGGAATACACTAGCTATCTGGATGTTAGTGACAATGGTTGCAAATTTGTATGGAATCCGGTAAACGATAAGGCCGGTAATGGAAATAATGGTAGCGCCTGGTATTTCCTCCGTGCTTCTGATGAGGAGATAGCTAATGCTACCGCTACCTATATTGCCGAGATGAAATCACGCATGCAGATGCTTGTGGCTGACCGCTCGCTGATACCGCTGTTTGGCGAACAATTCTATAGCAGTCTTGGCAAATATGATGTTTATGCAGGCGATGAAACAATTGACGCCTACAATGCGCTCAAAGTCAGTGGTGATTATAGCACCTATTCGATTTCTGATGAAAAGTATGCCAATATAAACAATGCCGTAAATGGCAAGGTATCCGAACTGACCAATCGTCATTTCCTGGTTCACAACCGCAATGCCAATTATAGCAAATGCTATTTATCAGTAAGCGATGGCGCTACCGCCCCTACTGCTAATGCAAATGATTTGAATGCCCTTTGGTCGTTCGTGCCTGATGGCGAGGGTTATTTGATGACTTCGGCTGCTACCGGTAATTCGCTTTCATTCACCAAGACAGGTAGTGTGGCAATTCCTGTTGTTGAAGAAGGTCTGCCATATAGTATAGCTTATAATGCAAATATTCCTGGTTTCTACTTTACTCTTATTCCGACAGATGAGGTTCCTAATGTAGCCCAGTATGCCGTTCATCAGAGCAACAATGACCTGGTGTGCAAATGGTATTCAAATGATATTGCCGGCTCGCACTGGTATTTGGAAGTCGCAGAGGAAGTTGAGCTTGCTTATGGTAAGACTGATGATGGTGAAGGCCACTACCTCTCTCTGCCGGCCGGTGTTGCGTTGAATAGGCATGCAACTGCTAATAACCACGTTATAACGATTGCTCCTAAGGCTGCTGCTCCTGAGGGTGTAAGCCTGTTTGCTGTAGAACCGATAGATGGTGTTCACACTATCGCTGCTTCTGACTTCAATGGCAATAAGGTTGAACTTACAGGTCTTGCCGCCGGCGAGTATACCGTAAGCGCTCCTGCAGGTATGTTTATCGTTAATGGTAAGCCTTCGGCTGCATATAGCAGAACTTTGGCTGTGGATAGCGAAGGTATTCCTACCGGAGTTGAAGAAGTGGCTGCTGAAGCCGGTTCTGAGGTTGTTTATGATTTGCAGGGTCGTCGCGTTAATGGTAACGCTAAGGGTCTGCTGATTGTTAACGGTCGCAAGGTTTTTGTGAAGTAAAAAAGCCTCTCCCCAGCCCTCCCCTCAGGGGAGGGAGCCCTTTTCTTTCGAGGGCGGGACACCCTCGCTCCCAGTTTTTCGAGGGCGTGATGCTCTCGCTTCCAGTTGATTTTTTAAGCCCTTCCCCTTTGGGGGTGGGGCTTTTTTGTGACGGGGGTGAGG
>CAMWSP010000172.1 GCA_947176935.1 uncultured Porphyromonadaceae bacterium
CCGGCGCGCCCCGAGATCTCCCCACGGCTCGTCGTCGCCAGCGTGAGATGCGTCTCCGCGCCCGGTGGGGTGGGGGGCTGAGCCGGTGTTGCGGTTCAGGGCGAGCAGCTCGTCGGGATTTCCGGCAGGCCCAATTTCGCCGTTTTTAATCAGGGCTATGCGGTCGCACAGGCGCGCTTCGTCCATGTAGGAAGTGGTGACCAGGATTGTCATTCCCGAGTCGCGCAGCTGCTTGAGCATCTCCCAGAATTCCGCGCGGCTGACTGCGTCGACGCCTGTTGTGGGCTCGTCGAGCAAAAGAATCCGCGGGCGGTGAATCAGCGCGCAGCTCAGCGCGAGTTTCTGCTTCATGCCGCCAGACAGTTTGCCGGCAAGACGGTTTGGGAACTTTTCCAACTGGCTGAATATAGGGGCGATAAGTTCGTAGGCGTCTTCGACTTTCGTGCCGAAAATCGAAGCGAAGAATTCAAGATTCTCCTTGACAGACAGGTCGGAGTAGAGCGAGAAGCGCTCGGGCATGTAGCCGATCATGGTGCGTAGTTTCGAGGCATCGGCAGCGGTGTCGAGTCCGAACACTTTTGCCGAGCCGGAGTCCTGGCGCTCCAGGGTAGCCAAGATGCGGTAGAGCGTTGATTTGCCCGAGCCGTCGGGGCCGATGAGCCCGAACAGCTCGCCCTGGCGCACGCTCAGGTCGGCGTTTGTCAAAGCGTTGACCGCTCCGAAGCGTTTCGACAGGCCTTTGACCTCAATTACAGCGCACTTCGCCATACTGACCGAGTTTGAGTCGACGGTCGGTGTTGTTGACCGCTATTTTCACTGCATAGACCAGATTGGCGCGGGAGTCGCGCGTCTGGATGCTTTTCGGGGTAAATTCGCTTTCTTCCGAAATCCAGACAACGGTGCCGGGATAGTCGAACTGCTTGTCGGCGCCGAAGTCGGCGGTAACCGTTACTTTCCGGCCTATTTCGAGGTCGGCGAGCTGCTCGGCGGTGAAGTAGGCGCGAAGGTAGATTTTTGACAGGTCGGCGATTTTCAGCAGCGGTTTGCCCGGGGTGGCATATTCGCCCGGTTCGGCGTAGCGGGTCAGAACGGTGCCGCTCACAGGCGATATGATGCTGCTCTTGGCGATTTGGGTTTCGATTTGTTGGCGATGATAGTCGAGGGCCGCCGCGTTGTCGGCAATCGAGTTGCGGTTTTTGGAGAGCGACGATAGCTGCGCGCGGAGCTGTGCGTGGAGGGTTCGGAGCGCTGCCTCGGCGTTGTCGAGCTGCTGCTGCGGAGCGGCGCCGTCGGCCTTGAGCCGCTGCAGGCGGTTGACTTCGGTTTCCTGCTGGGCGATTTGCGAGCGCAGGGCGGCCAGCTGAGTGGCAATGTCGGGCGATGTTCCTTCGGCCGACTGCTGCTGCGAGGAAACTTGCTGCTGCTGGAGAACGAGCATGGTGGTGTCGATAACCGCCACGCATTCTCCCCGGCTCACCGAGTCGCCTTCTTCGGCGTTGATGGCGAGAATCCGGCCGGCAGTTTCGGCCGAGAGGGTGACAGTGGTGGCTTCGAAAATGCCGGTGGCATCATAGTCGGGAGTGGAGGAGCAGGAGGCGAGCAGCAGGGTGGTTATAACTGCGCAAAATATGGTCTTTTTCATTGGTTGAGGGTGTTACGAAGTTTATAAATGCGTTGCAGAAGTTGAATTTCGTGGTAGCGTGCGGTCAGTTGCGACTGATTTTCGTCGGTTATTTTGGTTAACAGCGAGGTGGTGTCGATTACTCCGTTGGCCAGTTGCGATTCGGCGGCTTTGCGCACCTTGGCGCGCAGCTCAACAATTTTGCTGTCGGAAGCCATGGCGTCCTGCAGTCCGCGTATGTCGGCCATTTCGGCGGCGGTTTGAACGCGGGTGTTGAACTCGAAGGTTTCGCGGTCGGAGTCAACGCTCTGTCGGGCCAGTTGCAGGCGTTTGCGCGAGTTATTGCTCGTGTAGAGCGCGTCTAAGCTCCAGCTGACCTTGATGCCGCCGATGATGTTGAAGCTCAGATTGCGGTTCATCATGCTCTCGAAGTAGTTGAGGCCGGGATAGCCGTAGTAGGCCTGGGCGAAAACTCCGATTTTCGGCATCAGTTGGGCGTCGATGGCCTTCAGGCGAGCGTTGAATGTTGCGTTCCGAGCCGAGAAGAGTTCCAGCTCCGGGCGTTTGGTGTCGAGAGTGGAGGGTAGGGCAGCTTCGGGTTTGACGAGAGTTTCGCCGGCGATGTCGCGGTCGAGAAACAAGCCGAGGGCCGACGAGTAGCCAGCGCGTGCCGAGCGGGCCTGAGTGTCCTGCTGACGAGCGGTGAGCAGTTGCGCCTCGACCATGTCGGCATCGGCCTGCATGGCAACGCCGTTTTTGACCAGCGATTGCATTTTTGCGAGGTTTGCCTCCAGCAGCCTGATGTTGGTTGCCGATTGTTGCAGCTGTTCGTCAATGAGCAGAATGCCGAAAAAGAGGTTTTCGACACGTTCCCTGACGCCGTAGACCTGCACCTGCAGCGCCGCCATATTCTCTTGGGTCGATGCCCGCTCGATGCCGCGGCGCGCGCTCGATGCTCCGCCGTCCCACACAGTTTGCTGCAGGTCGGCGCCCACCTTATATTGATAGTGGCTCAGCCCTTTTATGTCGGGTATCACCGACGTCAGGGTAGACGGGAACGACGGCACATCGTTCTGGGCCGTGGCCTGGCCGTAGAGCTCCAGTCTCGGCAGCCAGCCGCGGTTGATGTCGCTGAGCGAAAGGTTGCATGTCTGTTCCATGAGCTGCCTCTTGCAGATGAGCGGATAGTTCTTTTCCGCCTCGGTCAGACATTGTTCCAGAGTCAGTTCGGCGTTTGCCGCCAGGGCAGTGAGCGCCGAGAGTAATAGTGCGAGCCGTTTCATAAGCGCAGTTTGCTTGCTAAGGTTTCATAATTCTGTTGTTTTCTCGCTTCGAGGAACTCGGGCGTTATGATATTCATTGCGGGAATTAGCGACGACATCAATGGTGCAGCCATGAAGGGGAAAACGTTGATGCAGGCCATATCTATCATCAGCTGTTTGGCGTCAATGCGTTTGCATTTGCCTTCGTCGGCGTTCTTGTCAATTACGTTCTGGAGGTGGATAAACATCTTAGGCAAGTGGTTTGCCAATTTCTGCACAAACAGTTCCTTAAGTTCCGGTTGCGCGTAGGCCTCGCGGATAATAAAGCCGGGGAGCAGCGGGTTTTCTGCAAAAAAGTTCAGATGGCTGTAGGTGATTTTTTTGAGCAGTTCGTAGATATCAGAATCGGTAGACTGCATGGACTCCGACAATGTGGATGCGAGCAGTTCTACCTTGTCGGAAATTATCCGTTCGAACAGTTTTTCCTTTGTGCGGAAATAATAGTGGAGCATGCCGTGGGTAACTCCCGCGGCTTCGGCTATTGCGGTGGTGCGTGCGCCGGCATAGCCCTTGGTCATGAACTCGTTGGCAGCCGCCTCGAGAATCTTGGTTTCGGTATTGACTTCGTTGTTTGACATTTTGGTTTAACAAAATTGTTTGCGCAAAGTTAGGAATTCTTTTCGGTTTACCAAAACTTTTTCAATATTTTTTTTTGTCAAGCAGAGAAAAGTGCGTAATTTTGCAGTGTATATCCAACTCATCACTATCATCTTTTTCATGAAAACCCAGATTTTTAACGGCAAGATTTTAATTCCCGGAGGTCGCTGGATAAATGGCGGCTCAGTGCTAATTGTTGACGACAAGATTGCAGAAATCTACTCTCACAGTCAGCTCGTTGAGGGAGCCGATAAGTATATCAACGCAGGCGGTGGCTATGTTCTGCCCGGCGGCATAGACATCCACGTTCACGGCGGCGGTGGCCGCGACTTCATGGAGGGCACACCCGAAGCGTTCAAAGCCGCAGTTGAAGCACACCGCAAGCACGGCACGACTTCGATTTTCCCGACCCTGTCGTCGTCGACCAACAAGCAGATTGTAGATGCGGCCGAAACCTGCCAGCAGCTCATGGAAGACCCCAAG
>CAMWSP010000173.1 GCA_947176935.1 uncultured Porphyromonadaceae bacterium
ATTGCGTAATTATGTGTGGCGGCGTCGGTTCGCGTTTCTGGCCGGCCTCACGTCAGAATAAGCCCAAACAGTTTCTCGACTTCATGGGCACGGGGCGAACTCTGCTCCAGATGACTTTCGACCGAATACTCCCGCTGGTCGATGCCGAGCGGGTGATAATTGTAACCAACGCCGACTATAAGGAACTGATTCAGCAGCAGCTGCCCGACGTGCACCCCGAAAACATTCTTCTCGAGCCCGCGCGCCGAAACACCGCGCCATGCATTGCCTGGGCCGCAAGCCACATAGCGGCCATGGACCCCGACGCCTCGATGGTGGTTATGCCCAGCGACCACCTGATAACCCGCGAGCGGGTGTTTCTTGACGCCCTCCGCTCGGCCTTTGAGTTCGCCGAGGCCAACGACGCGCTCCTGACCCTGGGCATCAAACCCTCGCGCCCCGAAACCGGCTACGGCTACATTCAGCGTGGCCCGGCGGTTGCCGACGGCATCGACCGCGTTAAAACCTTCACCGAAAAGCCCAACGAAGAGCTGGCAAAGGTTTTCCTCGCTTCGGGCGAATTCCTCTGGAACGCCGGAGTGTTCATCTGGACCGCGCGAAACCTGCTCAACGGCCTCACCCGCCATTGCCCCGACGTGGCCCAGCGATTTCAGGCTCCGGACGGAGTGTTCGCTTCCCCGGCCGAACGCCGCTGGATTGCGCGGCAGTTCCCGGCATGCCCCTCGGTATCGATTGACTATGCCCTCATGGAAAAGGCCACCAACGTCTACGTCAAGGAAGTCGACCCGGGCTGGAGCGACCTCGGAACTTGGAGCGCACTCCACGAAGTGGCGCCAAAGAACCGTGCCGGAAACGTCACCCACGGATGCTCGGTTGTGAGCTACGACACCACCGGCTCCATATTCACCGAAAGCACCGAAGGGAAAATCATTGTCGTCGACGGACTGAAAGACTACGTCGTGGCCGACACCGACAATGTGCTCCTTATATGTCCGCTGGCCCACGAACAGCAGATTAAACAATACGTCAATGACGTCAACATGACACTCGGCGACAAATACCTATGAACAAGAAAACACTTCTCGGAATCCTCGGCGCGCTGGCGGTAATAGTTGCCGTCAGCCTCGCTTATTTTTATCCCGACGCCTTCGAGGGAAACGTTCTTAACCAACACGACGTCAGCCAGGGCTACGCAATGGGCCATGAGGTCGACCAATATCGCGCCGAAACCGGCCATAAGTCGCTCTGGACCAACTCTGCCTTCGGCGGAATGCCAACCTACCAGACCTCGCCCTACTACGCATCTACCCGCATGTTCTCCTGGATTGGCAAGGTCTACGGGCTCTTCCTCCCCCAGCCGGCAAACCTCCTGGCAATGATGATGATCGGCATGCTGATTCTGCTGCTGGCGCTGAAAGTCAAACCCTGGATGGCGCTGACCGGCGCCGTTGCCTGGGGTCTGAGCTCCTATTTCGTGATAATCATCGGCGCCGGACATCTCTGGAAATTCTATGCGCTGAGCTATATTCCGCCAACCATTGCCGGCTTGGTGATGATCTACAACGGGCGGCGACTGACCGGAGCCGCTGTGGCGGCGCTGTTTATGGCGCTGCAGATTGCCGCTAACCATGTGCAGATGAGCTATTACTTCGCCTTCGTCATGGCCGCCATAGTGATTGCCTACGGCGTCAGCGCCCTGCGCGAAAAAAAACTCGCCCGCTGGGGAGTCAACACCGCCATCCTGGCCGGAGCCATGCTCCTGGGCGTTGCGGCAAACGCCCCCACGCTCTACCACACCTACGAATACTCCAAGCTCTCGACCCGCGGCGGACACTCGGAACTGACGCCCGCCGAAGTCAATGCATCTAACACCACTTCGGGCCTTGACCGCGACTACATCACCACCTATTCCTACGGCCGCGGCGAAACGCTCAGCCTGCTGATTCCCGACATCGTCGGCGGAGCTTCAGCCATGCCGAAAAACGGTCGCGTGGTGGGCCTGACCCTGGCCGACACCCCACAGGGGCCGTGAACTGATGACCCGCGACCGCCAGATGACCCTGTTGCAACTCTTTTCGCCCTACTTCGGCGGCGCCGAGGGCACCAACGGCCCGGTCTACGTCGGAGCCATAATCGTCATGCTCTTTATTTTCGGCTGCATAGTCGTCAAGGGGCCGCTGAAATGGGCGCTGGTAGTCATGACCCTGCTCTCGATTCTGCTTGCCCTGGGCCGAAACCTCCAGTGGTTTACCGACCTGTTTATCGACTACATGCCGCTCTACTCGCGGTTCCGCGCCGTAGAGTCGATTCTGGTAATCGCCGAATTCACCATGCCCGTGCTCGCCATTCTGGGCCTCCGCGAATTCTTCATCGCCACCGACCGCAAAGCGCTTCTCAAACCGCTGGCGCTCAGCACCGGCATAACCGTTTTCCTCTGCCTGATAGTCCTGATAATGCCCTCGGTTGCCGGGCCGGTAATTCTCGGCGAACGCGATGTTCAGACCATCGGCCAGTATATCGCCGCCGGCGCTCTGCCCCAGGACTTCAACATTGCAATGTATCCCGCCGTGCTCCAGGCCGTTGAAACCATGCGCGAAAGCGGCGTGCGAGCCGACGCGCTCCGCTCGCTGGCCTTCATCTGCATCGGCTGCCTGCCGCTGTTCTTCATGGCGCGCGGCTCGCTCAAACCCGCCGCAGCGCTGGCCATAATAGGTGTGGCCATCGGCGTCGACCTCTTCACCGCCGACAAACGCTATCTCGACTCCGAAAGCTTCGCCGCTCCCACCCCCGGCGAACTGGTCGCCGCAACACCGGCCGACCGCGCCGTGCTCGCCGACACAACGCTGAGCTACCGCGTGCTCGACGCCACCCGATTCTACGTCAACGAGCCGAGCTACTACCATAAAAGCATCGGCGGCTACCACGCCGCAAAGCTCGCCCGCTATCAGGACCTCATCGACCGCCACCTGGCCTACGTTGCCCGACCGGAAGTTGCCTCGCTCCTCCGCCTGCGAACCGACACCGCCGAACGTGCCCTCTACTCCCCCGAAGACCTCCAATGGCTCGACTCTCACCTGAACGTGCTCGACATGCTCAACACCCGCTATGTCATCGCCGACCCCAACCGCGCGCCCATACTCAACACCGGCGCCCTCGGCAACGCCTGGTTCGTCGACGAGATTACCTACGTCGACACCCCCGATGCCGAGATGGAAGCCCTAAATACCCTCAAACCGGCCCAAAAAGCTGTCGCAAATGCCCAATTTCGCGGCATTTTTACCCAAAAAATTCCCGCTGCCGAAAACGGCGACACCATAATCTTAACTTCCTATGCCCCAGACCGTCTCGAATACACCGCAACGTCGGCAAACGGCGGCGTAGCCGTTTTCTCCGAGATCTACTATCCCCATGGCTGGCACCTCACCATCGACGGCCAACCCGCTGAAATAGGCCGAGTTAACTACCTGCTGCGCGCCGCCAGAATTCCCGCCGGCACCCACCGCCTGGAAATGACCTTCAACCCCGCCAGCATAGCCACCACCAACACCCTGGCCTACGCATCCATCTCGCTCATCTACCTGCTTTTACTCGCCGGCATAGCCCTCGGCCTCAAGCAGCACCGCAAATGACCTGGACGGCGCTATTCTCCTACCCCTGGCGCCGCCTGCAGATGGCGCGCGTGGGCCGTGGCTTCACGGTCCACTCCCCTTTCGCCTACCACTTTATCCGCTACGTTCTGCGCGAACGCCTGCCCTACTACTGCTTCCGCACCGAAGTCACCTCCCGCGCCGGCCGGCGCCTCTTCCGTGTAGCTAACCACTTCAACCCCACAACGGTAGCCTATATAGGCTCCGACCCCGAAGCCTGCCGCATTATCCGCCTCGCCTGCCCGCAGGCGCAGCGCGTTGCCGACCCCGCCGCTGCCGACCTCGTCTACGTAGCCGCCGGCCAACCGCTCCCCGCCACCTTCCGCACCCT
>CAMWSP010000174.1 GCA_947176935.1 uncultured Porphyromonadaceae bacterium
CATGGGTGCAAATATAGTGATTTTCTCCCTACTTTTTGTGGGGTTGGGGTGTTTTTTACCCTACCTTTCCCCATTTTTAAGCATTTTCTTGAAACTGAATGTCTAAATTTGTACTACTTTTGGGGTGGTACATTTGCATATTAGTAGTACATTTTGTATCTCGTAAGTTGCCAGGTGGAGAATCGACAAGCTATACTATCCATGCCGGAAGATACAAAACACGTCCTAATTCGGTCAAATCGTACGCTTCTCCACGGCAACCCCTGGACGTATTCTCCGCGTACTTCAATCGGACCCGAAGGCAAAAAACGCGGCTGGATAGTATATTTAACTGACACATCCAAGTGTTAAAATATATCACCGCCCTTGCCCGAATTATTTGCTAAATTCGTGGATATTTTGTAATTTTGCAGCGCATATCGGCCGTCGAAGCCTCCTATGGGTTAGCGGGTTGAATATGCCAACATTGTTTTAAAGCGTTTATCTAACGCTCTTTCTTGACGCATCGAAACTTCGCAACTTTCCGATTGGAGTCAAGAATGAGACAGAGATAGACGCCTTGTGTGGTTATATCTATAGCTATATCCGCGTGAGGCCTCTGCTCTGTTCGTTCTACTCCAATAGGCAATGCGAAGGCCTCGATGCGCGGAACGGACAGGAAGATAAGGTCCTCGCGCTTTTTCGTATAAATCAACTACATAATTAGCCAAAGTGTGGACCCTGCGGCGAAACACAAAACAAAAAATGAGAAAACTTTTACTTTCTCTGCTCGGAGCGCTTATTGCTCTCCCCGCAATGGCCCGCAACTTTACTTATACCTACGAAGGGCAAACAATCACCTACACCGTGATCAGCGAGGATTCCAAAACAGTCAAAACCAAGATGGGAACTGCGGCCGATTCTCCCGGCAACATAGTTGCTAAAGGTGCTCTAATATTACCCGAACATCCCAAAGATGGCGATACGGAATACACCCTCACCGAAATCAGTCACTACTCATTTTGCGAAGGCTGGTATAAATATCTGACTTCCGTTGCAATTCCCAATACCGTTACCTCAATTGGAAATTATGCTTTTAATAATTGTACAAACCTGAAATCGGTTGAGATTCCCAATTCTGTCACACATATCGGCGAGTGTGCGTTCCTTAACTGTGGGGCGCTGACATCAATTGTGCTTCCCAATGGTATTACTGATATTAGCGACTATACATTCAATGGTTGCGGAATGCTGACGTCTATTACTCTACCTAAATCCCTTACATCAATCGGATCAAAGGCATTTGCACGTTGCCTTAGTCTAAAATCAATTACAATCCCCGAAACTGTAGATTTTATCGGAGAGCGGGCGTTCGAGGAATGCGAAGGACTTATCAAATTTGAAATTCCCGGCGCCGTTTCAACCATAAATGATGGAACTTTTAGCGGATGTTACAAGCTGACCTCAGTTAATCTCCCCAATGCTATCACAGCAATCGGCCATGAGGCCTTCAAGGATTGCCACAAACTGGAATCGATTGCAATCCCCGGCGTCGTTACGACCATCGGCAATTATGCCTTCTCAGGCTGTTGGGCTTTGACGACTTTAGATATTCCCAACTCCATTACCTCTATCAACATGGGCACTTTCTCCGGCTGCAACAACCTGACCTCGCTTAATCTCCCGGATGGCATCACCGCCATAGGTGCAGAAGCATTCAGCGGTTGCGCAAACTTAGAGTCTATCAGAATTCCTTCAGCAATAACCATTATCCAAAAAGGAACTTTCTCCCAGTGTAAAAATTTAAACTCTATTAACATCCCTGACAAGGTCACATATATCGGTGCAGAGGCTTTCAAGGATTGCAGCAGCCTGGAATCTATTGAGATTCCCAACTCAGTTACCTATATTGGTTCCGAAGCCTTCGCCAAATGCGGTCTTACTTCTATTCGCATTCCCGAATCCGTAACTTCCATTAGTGAACAAGCTTTCGCCAGTTGTATTGGCCTGACTTCCGTTGTAATTCCCAATTCGGTTACTTCTATTGACCTAAACGCATTCTTCTACTGCCTAAGCCTAACAAAGATTGTTCTGCCGCCATCGATAGAAACCATTGGTACTGGCGCCTTTGGAGAGGCTCAGAATGTGGAATCTATTATTATCGGCAACAATGTAAAAAGCATTAAGGGCTTGGCTTTCAATAATACTAACTCCAAAAACATAATTATAACTTCTACGACGCCTCCAACCATCGATAATTCAAGCTTCAATAACTACAATGCCACTCTAACCGTGCCACACCAATCCCTCGAGGCTTATAGTACTGATGAAACATGGGGTAAATTCAAGATTGAACCTATGATGGAACCAACCGAACTAAAAGTGGATATAACGGAGATTTCAGCGGAACCGGGCGAGCAAGTTCAGGTTAATGCACAGCTGATTCCTGAGAATGTGTTACTCCCGCAGTTATTCTGGTCTTCAACTAATCCAACAGTCGCAACAGTTGATAAAAACGGCCTGATTACTATTCACCAGAAGCAAGACGAATGTAGAATCATCGTCGAATCATATTTCGACGACATGCAAGCCGAAATCATAGTTAATCCAGACGAGGGTGGAATATATGAGGTTGAGGCCGATAACAAAACTGAGATTTACAATCTCAATGGCCTGAAAATAGCCAAAACGACCAACGGGCTACCACATGGTATTTATTTTGTTCGACAAGGCTCGAAAGTTACAAAAATTTTACTCTAAATCGAAATACGCACACATATGAAGAATGAAGAATCCCGCCGGAGCGGGATTCTTCATATATTACTTTGCGGTTCCGTCGGTAGAGTGCAAATAATCCGGCAACTGCGTTGCCCTTAGAAGAATTTTTTGTAACTTTGCGGATAATTTTTGATTTTGAAGAATGAATAATTCCGACAACATCCGCTTAGACTCGATTGAGGAAGCAATCGAGGATTTCCGCCAGGGAAAGTTCGTTATCGTGGTCGACGATGAAGACCGCGAAAACGAGGGCGACCTCATCGTTGCCGCTGAGAAAATAACTCCCGAACAGGTAAATTTCATGCTCAAGAACGCCCGAGGCGTCCTGTGTGTGCCCATAACTATTTCGCGCGCGGCTCAGCTGGGCCTCAACCGTCAGGTCGACGACAACACGTCGGTGCTCGGCACTCCGTTTACGGTTACGGTCGACAAGCTCGAGGGCTGCTCCACCGGAGTGAGCATCCACGACCGCTGCGCAACCATCCGCGCGCTGGCCGACCCGGCTTCGACGCCTGAAACCTTCGGCCGCCCGGGCCACATCAACCCGCTCTATGCCCAGGACTACGGCGTTTTGCAGCGCACCGGCCACACCGAAGCCGGAGTTGACCTTGCGCGCCTGGCCGGCCTGCAGCCCGCCGCGGCCCTGATGGAGATTATGGCCGACGACGGCTCGATGATGCGCCTGCCCGAGCTGCGCCAAAAGGCCGACGAATGGGGCATGAAGCTGATTTCGATTGCCGATCTCGTAGCCTACCGCAACCGCACCGAGTCGCTCATTGAGCAGGGGGTCGAAGTCGACCTGCCGACCAAATGGGGCCATTTCCGTGCCATACCTTTCCGCCAGAAGAGCAACGGGCTCGAACACATAGCGCTCGTCAAGGGCGACCTGACCGACTCCGACGAGCCGGTGCTGGTGCGCGTTCACTCATCGTGTGCCACCGGCGACATTTTCGCTTCCAAGCGCTGCGACTGCGGCGAGCAGCTCCACCGCGCCATGGAGGCGGTTGAGAAAGAGGGCCGCGGAGCCATAGTTTACCTGATGCAAGAGGGCCGCGGCATAGGCCTGATGGAAAAAATGAAGGCCTATAAGCTCCAGGAAGAGGGACTCGACACTGTCGACGCCAACATCTGTCTGGGCCATAAGGCCGACGAGCGCGACTATGGCGTCG
>CAMWSP010000175.1 GCA_947176935.1 uncultured Porphyromonadaceae bacterium
TGAACGTTATAGTAAATCTTCATCTGGTTGCCCAGAATCTTGGTGAAGCCCTTGACGTCGTCGGCGCTCCAGGCCTTGTTGACTTCGCCATATTCGCCGAAATCGGTCTTCATCAGGTCAAACGGAGAATCAACGCCCACCAGAGTATACGACAGCGGACGAAGCTTAATCTCCACGGTACCCGACACGTTGGCCTGCGAACTTTCAAGGAACGCTTCAATATCGCGCATAACCGGTTCAAGATACTGCGCTTCGTGGAGGAACATGCCATCCCAGTTGGCAACCTGGTCTTTCCAATACTGCTGCCATTTGGTCAGCACATGTTTTTCGAGCATCTTGTGGGCGGCGATAATCAGCATGGGCGCTGCGGCCTCGAAACCGACGCGGCCCTTGATGCCGATAATGGTGTCGCCGATGTGCATATCGCGGCCAATGCCGTATTTGGAGCCGATTGCTTCGATTTCGCGGATGGCATCGACCTTGTTGGCAAACGGGCGGCCGTTGACGGCAGATATTTCGCCCTTTTCAAAAGTGATTTTCAGGCTTTCCTCGCCATCGGCGGTAACCTGCGAGGGATATGCGCTGTCGGGCAAGGTCTGCTCGGAGCGGAGCGTTTCCTTGCCGCCGATGCTGGTGCCCCAGAGGCCCTTGTTGATTGAATATTCCATCTTCTTGAAGTCGGCCTCGAAGCCATGTTCCTTCAGATAGTTGATTTCATATTCGCGGGTAAGGGTCAGGTCGCGGGTCGGAGTGATGATTTCAACGTTGGGAGCGAGAATCTGGAAAGTGAGGTCGAAGCGCACCTGGTCGTTGCCGGCGCCGGTCGAGCCGTGGGCAACGCAGTGAGCGCCAATCTGCTTGGCGTACTCAATGATTGCTATGGCCTGGAAGGTGCGTTCGGAGCTTACGGAGATGGGATAAGTGCCGTTGCGGAGAATATTGCCGTAAACCATGTAGCGGATGCACTTTTCATAATACATACCGGTAATGTCGAGGGTGGCATGGCTCTTGGCGCCGAGCGCATAGGCGCGCTTTTCTATGTTGGCCAGTTCTTCAACTCCGAAACCACCGGTGTTGGCTATGGCGGTGTGTACTTCATAACCGAGGTCCTCGCTGAGATACTTTACTGCAAACGAGGTATCAAGACCGCCGCTGAATGCCAGCAGCACTTTTTTCTTCTCTTCCATTTTTATTTTAAGTGAAAAATTTTAGCAAGTTTGTTTTTGACATACATGATATATGGGGCGAAGCGGCCGCGCTTCGGAGCGTTCTGAGCCGGGTCGTAGAGCATGCCGGTGCAGAGACACATGCGGCGCTTGTTGCGCTGCAGGATATCGTAGTTAACGCAGCCCTCGCAGCCTTTCCAGAACTCGTCGTCGCTGGTCAGCTCGCTGAAGGTTACCGGAATGTAGCCCAGACGCGAGTTGAGCTTCATGACGGGGAGCGATGTGGTTATGGAAAATATCTTTGCGAACGGAAAGCGCGTGCGGGCCAGTTCAAATGTTTTTTCCTTAATAGACTTTGCCAGTCCGAGATTTCGATATTCGGGGTCAACAATCAGACCCGAGGTTGCAACGTAGTCGCCATGCCCCCAGCTTTCGATATAGCTGAACCCCACAAGGCGGTCGCCGTCGAGCGCCACCACGGCCTTGCCGCCGGTAATCTTCGTGGCGATATATTCATTGCTGCGCCGGGCAATGCCGGTGCCTCGCTGGAGCGCTGACTCGTAAATTAAATTGCAAATGTGCTCGGCATATACCGCGTGCTGCGGCTCGGCGAACATAACGGTTACGGAATTACCACCCATCTTTCTTTCTGATGTAGTAAGCTTAACTCTTTAATATTGGTTTTAAAAATATATGAGCCGCAAATTTACGCAATTTTTCCGTAAAAATTATTTTTTTGACCGAAAAAGTTGCATTTCAACAAAAATTTAGTTAAATTTGCACTTAATTGTTAAAACAAAATTCGTTTTGAATTGTTAATTTGATATAATTTCCGCCCTAAGAAGCTAATGAAGAAATCTACAATTTGGTTCCTCACCATCACTATGGTGCTCACCTTCATAGGACTCATCTACGTGCAGTTCCTCTACATGAGCAGCATGGTGCGAATGCGCAACGACCAGTTCGACGAGAACGTGAGCCGCTCGCTCTACGCCGTATCGGTGATGCTCGAACAAATTGAAGCCAAGCACTTTCTCGAAGAAAATCTTGCCGGCGTTGAAGACTTCAAGGCCGTAAAGACCACCGGCTCCGGCGAAGGCGTGGCCACAAGCTTCACCACTCAGACCGGCATAACCGGCAACCTCACCCTCGAAGGCACCCAAAGCCAGATTTCGCAAATCAAATCCTCGACCCAGCCCATACTGGCAAAAAACGGGTCGTCGCTCGAAGCCGATAAACTCCATGGTAAATACCTCTACCAGCGCGGCCTGCTCGACGAGGTTATCCTCAAAATTATTTCCCAAAGCTCCCAGCGCCCTATCGTTCAGCGCGCCGACTCGGCCCTGGTGCGCTCGCTGCTCCATAGCGAACTGGCCAACAACGGCATTGACATTCCCTTCGATTTCGCCGTTACCAACCGGTTCCACACCATGATTTACCGCACTCAGGGCTTCCCCATCGCTTCGGCCAAGTCGCTGCGCGATAACCCCGACGTTTACTCCACCGTCCTGTTCCCCAACGACCCCTCCACGCGCATCAACTATCTGAGCGTGTTCTTCCCCACCCGACGCAACTACATCTTCTCCTCCATCAAGTTCATGATTCCGTCGATGATGTTCACCTTCATCATGCTGCTGATTTTCATCTACGCCATAATGACGGCGTTCAAGCAAAAGAAAATCAACGAAATGAAAACTGACTTCATCAACAACATGACCCACGAGCTCAAAACCCCAATCAGCTCCATATCGCTTGCCGGTCAGATGCTCGCCGACCCTGCGGTGCGCAAGAGCGAAACGATGATGAAGCACGTTTCAGACGTTATCAACGACGACACACGCCGCCTGCGCTTTCTGGTGGAAACAGTGTTGCAGATGTCGCTCTACTATCAGCAGGAACAGGTTCTGAACCTCACCGACGTAAACGCCAACGAGGCTATCAGCTCCATTGCCCACAATTTCAAGCTCAAGGTTGAAAAATATGGCGGCAAACTGTCAACCAATCTCTCCGCACCCCAATCCAGGGTCGAGGTCGACGAAATGCACTTCACCAACGTTATTTTCAACCTGCTCGACAATGCCGTCAAATACCGCCGCAAGGATGTGCCGATTCAGCTTTCGATTTCAACCTCCAACCCCGCCCCCAACAAGCTGAGAATTGAAATCACCGACAACGGCATCGGCATAAAGCGCGATGACCTCAGCAAGATTTTCGACAAGTTCTATCGCGTCAGCACCGGCAACCGCCACGACGTCAAGGGCTTCGGCCTCGGTCTATCCTACGTCAAGAAAATGGTTGGCGACTTCCGCGGCGACATAACCGTTGAATCCGAACCGGGCATCGGCACCCGATTCATGATAACCCTGCCGCTGCTGACCGGCAACGATGACAAAGAATAATTATTAAACTCTAATATACACTTAATTATGGAAGAAAAAACAAGAATCCTGCTCTGCGAAGACGATGAGAACCTGGGTATGCTCCTGCGCGAATACCTCCAGGCCAAGGGCTTCGAAGCCGAACTCTACCCCGACGGCGACCAGGGCTACAAGGCTTTCCTCAAAGGCAAATACGACCTTTGCGTGCTCGACGTTATGATGCCTGAAAAAGACGGCTTCCAGGTTGCTCAGGAAATCCGCAACGTAAACGCCGAAGTGCCCATCATTTTCCTCTCGGCCCGCGCACTGAAGGAAGACATTCTTTCCGGCTTCAAGATCGGCGAGAATCTGACGGATCTGTTTGGCCGTGCGGGCG
>CAMWSP010000176.1 GCA_947176935.1 uncultured Porphyromonadaceae bacterium
GCTTGGTGTCTTTGGGCAGGCAGTAGCCGCCGTAGCCGAACGACGGATTGTTGTAGTGAGTGCCGATGCGCGGATCGAGTCCGATGCCTTCGATGATTGCTGCCGAGCTCAGGCCCTTGAGTTCGGCATAGGTGTCGAGCTCGTTGAAATAGCTGACGCGCAGGGCCAGATAAGTGTTGGCGAAGAGCTTGACGGCCTCTGCCTCCTTCATGCCCATGAAAAGCGTCGGGATGTCTTCCTTAATGGCGCCCTGCTGCAGCAGGGCGGCAAAAGTGTGGGCGGCCGCATTGAGTTTGTCGAAATCGGCTATGCGCGCAATGGCCTCGTTTTCTTCGGCAAACTGTGGGTCGCTGATGAGCTTGGGCGTGCCGACGATGATGCGCGAGGGGTAAAGATTATCGAACAGCGCCTTGGACTCGCGCAGGAATTCCGGCGAGAAAATCAGGTTGAGCCGCTTAACGCCCCGGGCGGCATATTTCAGATAAAGTGAACGGCAGTAACCGACCGGAATAGTTGATTTGATGACCATTACCGCATCGGGATTGACCGACAGAACCAGGTCTATGACATCCTCAATGCAATGAGTGTCGAAAAAATTCTTTACCGGGTCATAATTCGTGGGGGCGGCGATGATAACGAAATCAGCGTCGGCATAAGCCGCCGCGCCATCGAGAGTCGCCGTCAAGTCCAGCTCTTTTTCAGCCAGATACTTTTCGATATACTCATCCTGAATGGGCGATTGGCGCCGATTGATGAGCTCCACCTTCTGAGGAATAACATCAACCGCCGTTACGTGATTATGCTGAGCCAGCAACGTTGCAATCGACAGGCCCACATAGCCCGTCCCCGCCACTGCAATATTCAACTTTTCCATATAGAAAACAGTTAGACTATTGAATCTTTGATGGCGTCAACGATATAGTGGACTTCCTTGTCGGTGACATAAGGACCGGCAGGCAAGCAGATGCCGACCTTAAACAGTGCTTCGCTAACGCCGTTCAGGTAGGCCGGCGCATTTTTGTAGACCGGCTGTTTGTGCATCGGTTTCCAGAGCGGGCGCGATTCGGAATTGGCTTTGTCGAGATAAACACGCAGAGCTTCAACGTTATCGTTGGGCTGACAGTCGGTGGTCGGGCAGGTTGTTTGATGAATAACGCCGGCAGCACCGCCAACGGCGCCCGTAACTACGGTTTTATAGGCGTTTTCCTGGCCCTTGATGCGCAAATCGGGGTCGAGAAGTGCCGTGCAGAGCCAGAAGTTTGATTCGAATTCGGCCGACGGATTGCCGTGCATGGTGATTCCGGGAACATCGCGGAGCAATTCCTCATAGAGCGCCTGAACGTGGCGGTGGTGGGCGATGTGCTCGTCGAGAACCGTCATCTGGCCACGACCGATGCCGGCGCAGATGTTGCTCATGCGGTAGTTATAGCCGATGGCTTCATGTTGATAGTAAGGGTAGCTCTCACGGGCCTGGGTTGCATACCAGAGAACTTTGCGTGCCTTGTGTTCGTCGGGGCAGATAAGCGCACCGCCACCTGAGGTGGTAATCATCTTGTTGCCGTTGAACGACAGGATGCCGTATTCACCGAATGTGCCCAGAACCTGGCCGTTGAAACGCGAACCGAAACCTTCGGCTGCGTCTTCAATAACCGGAATGTCATATTTGCGGCCGATTTCCATGATTTTGTCAATCCGGTAGGGCATGCCATAAAGGGCTACCGGGATGATTGCCTTAGGTTTGCGGCCGGTTTTTGCAATTCGGTCCTTGATGGCTTCTTCGAGCAGCTCGGGATCCATGTTCCAGGAATCCTTTTCGGAGTCGACAAACACCGGGGTCGCACCGAGATAGGTTATCGGGTGCGATGAAGCGCAGAACGTAAATGTCTGCACCATAACCTCATCGCCGGGGCCAACGCCGCAGGCAATCAACGCCAGATGCACAGCCGCAGTGCCGGCGCTCAGAGCCACCACCTTTTTGCTCAGTTCCGAATCGTTGGAGGTGTGAGTCACGTATTTTTCCAGGTCATGCTCGAACCCGTCAACGTTCGGACCCAGAGGCACAACCCAATTCGTGTCGAAGGCCTCCTTGACAAACTCCATTTCCTTGCCGCTCATATGGGCCAGACAAAGCAATATCCGATTCATATTATTATGATGTGATGAATTTTATTTTAATTTTAGTCTATGATTCTACATGGGTCCCCATAGGCTGTCGAGCCGTCAGGAACATCCTTGACAACGACAGATCCGGCACCGATAGTGCACCATTTGCCGATTCTGATGCCGGGAATGATTGTCGTGGCGGCTCCAATCCATGAACCTTCGCCAACGTGTACGTTGCCACACAAGGTGGCATGGGGAGATATGTGAACGAAGTCATCGATAACGCATTCATGGTCAACCGATGCTCCGGTATTGATTATGCAATGTTTGCCTACTCTGGCATCAGCCTGAATGATTGCGCCTTGCATAACAACCGAGCCAGAACCGACGGAGGCCGAGGGGCTGACGATTGCTGACGGGTGAACCGCCTTGGCGTATTGTAGGGGATAGCGCCCGGAAATACGTTTGCGAATTTCGTTTGAGCCGATAGAGATAATCATCGGGCCTTCGACGCGGGCTTCCGGGGCGAACAGCACGGGGCGATTCTTCAGCTGCCGGCAATGCGGGTTGTCATCGTAGAGCTTACCCACGTTATCTCCTTGAGCCGCAATAATGTCCATTATTACTTTGGCATGGCCGCTGGCACCGAATAAACTAATTGTTGCCATTGAAAGGTTCCATTGTTGCTGAAGTCGCGGAATGAATGTCTTTGCGACCTATGGTTTTTTTGAGTGTGGTTAAAACCACCTTACAATCGGTTATGAAAGAGATATGGTCAACATACCACACATCGAGTTCAAATTTTTTCTGCCAGCTGATGTTGTTGCGTCCGTGGCACTGTGCCCAACCGGTAATGCCCGGCCTGACATCGTGGCGGCGCGCCTGTTCCGGCGAATATAGAGGCAGATACTGAACCAGCAGCGGGCGCGGACCTATAAGCGACATTTCGCCCATAAGAACGTTCCATAGCTGTGGCAATTCGTCAATCGAAGATGCGCGCACGACCCGTCCGATTTTTGTCAGACGTTTTTCATCGGGCAGAAGTTTGCCGGATGCGTCGCATTCGTCAGTCATGGTTTTGAACTTATGAATCCTGAAAATCTTACCGTTCTTGCCGGGTCGTTCCTGATGAAAGAAAGCACCGGCACCCTTGTTGGCAAAATGCAGCCAAACCGTAATGACAGCCAAAGGCGCGGCCAGCACCAGCAGAGCGCCCCCTGCCGCCGCAACATCAATTACCCGCTTGAATATGTCCTTATAAACAGTCATCTTGCTGAGTTAATCAGCTCAAAGAGTGATGGTATGATTTAAACGGTTATTCTCTAACAGTGCTTTTATCGATGCAAAGTTAAAGGTTTGAATTAAATTGTCAAAATTTTGCAGAGCTTTTTTCCTTCCAACATTTGCTTTAAAGTATCGGCTTAAGCGTTTTGAGAGGGTTCCGGATTCTTTAAAGTAAGCTTCATAGTCCGCTTTGTTCATGAAGGGCGTTTTGTCGGTCAGCAGGTCCTCAATATGGAAATAACACATATTGTAGGCCGACTTATTCATTCGTTTGATTATGTATGCCAGCGGAAACAGACGGAAGTAGCCTCCACCCGAATACGCAATCTGCTTGTTTAATAGCGGCAGCGGATACAAAGGTATGGGAAATTCATTGAGTCGGATGCCGTTATACTCAATAATGCAAGGCTTTTGTTCGGTAAATGAGGGGAATCCGCCAAGGTCTCGATTGCCGGGAAAAATCGATGCGTCATTCTCTATGCCATTTTCGGCAAGTATTTCGAA
>CAMWSP010000177.1 GCA_947176935.1 uncultured Porphyromonadaceae bacterium
CTCACTAATTTATAATGTATGAAAAAATTTCTTCTTCTTATTGCAGTTGCCATTGCCGGCAGCTTCGGTGCTCAGGCAAAGGATCAATATGTCCGCGATGTGAATTATCTCCCTCAGACTGCCAAAACATTCATCGGCCAGCACTTTAAAGGTAGCGATATCAGCGTTATCAAGCTCGACAAGACTCTTGGCAAGGTGACCGAGTATGAGGTTATCATGCAGGACGGCACTGAAATTAGTTTTGACCGCAACGGTAATTGGGATAACGTTGAAATGCCCGTAAAGAAATCCGTTCCTAAGGCTATAGTCCCCGCGCAAATTGCAAGCTATGTTGCCAAAAACTATCCTAACCAGCGTATAGTTTCGATTGATAAGGATCGTTCAGGCTACGAAATTGAACTGCAGAGCGGCGTGGACCTCAAGTTCAACAAGGCAGGCCAGTTCAAACGCATTGACGACTAACCGAGAAACCCTTAACCATAAATCGGCGGCGCAAGTTCCCCATAAGCAGGAGCTTGCGCCGCCAAAATTTTTGTAAGAATTGCGAAATGTTGTTGGCGATTCTATTGTTAATTAGCGGCTTTTTGTGTAACTTTGCAATAAATTTTAAGACTGATAATGGTAAAGATAGGAAAATTCAACAGGCTGAAAATCAGTAGACTTACTGATTTCGGTGCGTATCTTGACGCCGGAAATGGAGTGGAGATACTGATTCCGGCAAAATATTTGACCGAGGTTCCGGCCGAAGGGCAGGAACTTGATGTTTTTGTCTACACCGATTCGGAAGACCGACTGATTGCCTCGACAGAGCATCCGCTGGTTGAGGTAGGGCAGTTTGCTTTCCTGCAGGTAGTTGACGTTCATCCGCGGGTAGGAGCGTTTCTTGACTGGGGCATAACTGCCAAGGATTTGCTATGCCCGTTCAATGAGCAGCGCACCCGTATGGTCAAGGGGGGCTTGTATTGTGTATATGCGTATCTCGACGACGCAACCAAACGCATTGTCTGCTCGTCGAAGATTGAGAAATATCTGGGCAATGTTTATCCTGAGTATAGACCTCATCAGATAGTGGAAGCTCTGGTTGTTCGCCGCACTGAAATCGGTTATATGGCTATAGTCAATAATCTTCACGCCGGCATGATTTATGTTGACGAGCTGATAACTCATCCGGAAATCGGTCAGAAAGTCACGGCATACGTCAAGAAAGTCAGAGAGGACGGAAAGATAGACCTGACGCTGAAAGATACGAACGGCCGCCGCGCGCATGGCTTGGCAGATGCCATTATTGATTATCTTAAAACGCATGGCGGTTCATCAACACTGACCGACAAATCATCGCCCGAGGAAATAGCCGCAAAATTCGGATGCAGTAAAAAAGATTTCAAGAAAGCAGTTGGCTTATTATATAAGGAGAGAAAAATAGACCTGCAGCCGGGAAGAATGGTGCTCACGGGAAAGTGATCCGGATTGCACATAATATGTATTATGTAAACTTGTGTGAGGGTGAATCGAATTTCATCCTCTTTTCTTTTATTATTAAGGGAATTCTTCGTAACTTTGCCGAAAATACTTCATCACCGCGAAATGGACAACAAAATAATCACGCGTGCGGCCGATAATGCCCGAGTGCTTATAGCCGCAATGGTTGAGAAAGCCAACTCCGGCCACCCCGGTGGCGCTATGGGTGGCGCAGATTTTACGGCCGCTCTTTATTCCTCTCAGTTAATTTATGATCCGCGCAATTCGCGCTGGATTGCCCGCGACCGCTTCTTTCTTGATCCCGGCCACATGTCGCCGATGCTCTACAGCATTCTGGCTCTTACCGGCCGCTACACTCTCGAAGAACTGCAGGAATTCCGCCAATGGGGCTCCGTTACTCCCGGCCATCCGGAACTCGACGTTGACCGTGGCGTGGAGAACTCCTCCGGTCCGTTGGGCCAGGGTCATGTAATGGCCGTTGGCTGTGCTTTGGCCGAACGTATGCTTGTTGCCCAGTTCGGTGATATCGTTGCCCACAAGACTTATGCCTACATATCCGACGGCGGCATTCAGGAAGAAATCTCGCAAGGTGCAGGCCGCATTGCCGGTCACCTTGGCCTGAGCAACCTGATTATGTTCTATGACGCCAATGATGTTCAGCTTTCAACCAAAGTTGACGACGTTACCAACGAAGATACCGCTGCGAAATATCGTGCGTGGAACTGGAATGTTCTGACCGTTGACGGCAGCGACATCGAAGCAATCCGCGGCGCTCTCGAGCTGGCTCATGCCGAAACTGAACGCCCCACCCTAATTATTGGCAAAACCGTTATGGCAAAGGCTGTTGTGGCAACCGATGGCTCAAGTCTCGAAGGCGCTGTTTCCACACATGGTCAGCCTCTCAGCAAAGCCGGTGCCGATATTCCCGCAACCATTCTCGGTTTGGGCGGCAACCCCGAACATCCGTTTGAAATCTGGCCGGATGTTGCCGAAGCTTTCGAAGCCCGCAGAAAAGAACTCATTGAAATCACCGATAAGCGTCACGCCGCTGAAAAAGCTTGGGCTGAGGCTAATCCCGAACTCGCTGCCAAGCTGCAGGAGTATATTGACGGCAAAATGCAGCCGATTGACTGGGATAAAATCGAAGTAAAGGCTAACGCTGCAAGCCGTAATGCCTCAGCAGCCGTTCTGACCGCTCTGGCTGAAAAATATGGCAACATGATGGTAAGCTCGGCCGACCTTGCCAATAGCGACAAGACCGACGGCTTCCTCAAAAAGACATATGCCATCACACCCGGTGATTTCGGAGGCCGATTCCTGCATAGCGGCGTTGCCGAACTGACAATGGCCTCGATTTGCAACGGTGTTGCCCTCCATGGCGGCATGATTGCCGGTTGCGGAACGTTCTTTGTATTCTCCGACTATATCAAGCCTGCAATGCGTATGTCGGCGCTGATGGGTCTGCCCGTGAAATATGTGTTCAGCCACGATGCGTTCCGCGTTGGCGAAGACGGTCCTACCCACCAGCCTATCGAGCATGAAGCACAGGTACGCCTGCTGGAACAAATGGATAACATGAACGGCAAGATGTCGATTCTCGTTATGCGTCCGGCCGATTCTGCTGAAACTATTGCATGCTGGCGTATGGCTATGGAGAACACCGACACTCCTTCGGTGCTGATTCTGTCGCGTCAGGACCTGAACGACATTCCCGCCATGAATGGCAATCGACGCGCTGAAGCCAAGGGTGCTGAAAAGGGCGGCTATCTGGTTAAGAAGGTCGACGGAGAGCCGCAGATAACTCTCGTTGCCAATGGCTCGGAGGTTTCGCTCCTTATGGAGGTAGCCGCCAAGCTTGAGGAACTCGGAGTAAAAGTAAATGTAGCTTCGATTCCTTCGATTGGCCTGTTCCTTCGTCAGCCGGAAGAATATCAGAATGCAATTCTACCTGCGGGCGGCAAGCGCTTCGGTCTGTCGGCCGGCCTGCCTTCCCTACTCTTCCCCCTGATGATGAATGCCGGCCAATGGAAAGTTTATGGTCTGGAACGCTTCGGAGCATCGGCCCCCTATAAGGTCCTCGACCAGAAATTCGGCTTCACCACCGAAAATATTCTCGAGCAAGTAAAGAAAATCCTTTAATCTCTATCACTGGCGGAAGCGCGTCAGCAAACCGTCTGTAAAGAACAGATAGACGCCGTCTTCATAAATCCAGCGTTCGAAAATGCCGTTTGGCAGGGCCTCGCGATCAACCTGCGAGGGAGCACCCAGCGCCAGGCGGCATTCTTCGCGCGTCATATCGAGCGCTACCCTACCCTGCGATATAAGGTTCCAGTTCGTGTCGGAAATCTGCGGGTAATTCTTTCGCGGGTTAGTCAGTGAGAATTGGTTGGCAAACGTGCGTGCCGTT
>CAMWSP010000178.1 GCA_947176935.1 uncultured Porphyromonadaceae bacterium
GGGCTCATAACCCGGAGGTCGTTGGTTCGAGTCCAGCCTCCGCCACCAACAAAAAAAAGCGAAGCCATCGGCTCCGCTTTTTTCATTATCCCCATCCACTACTATTGCACCCCACCGGTAGCTTTTTGCCAGGAGGTGAGGTAGATCTGGAACTGGGTCTGGGCTTCGATGCGGTTGCTGCGCGCCTGGTGCCACTGCGTCTGGGCGTCGAGCAGGTCGGTAAGCGAAGCCATTGATTCTTCGTAGCGGTTCTGCATAACCCGCAGGTTTTCGACCGCCTGCTGCAGGGCTATGTCAGCGGTTTTAATCATGGCGTAGCCATCGGTCAGGTTGAGTGCGGCCTGGCGCGCTTCGAGTTCGAGCAGGTTACGGTTGTTCTCGAGTCCGAGGCGGGCGTTTTCAACGTCGAGTTTAGCCTTCTTGACCTTTTTGTGCCCCTCGCCCCAGTGGAAAATGGGAATGTCTACGGCAAGCAGCCCCATAAATATGCCGTCGCGATATTCCTTGGTGTAGGGAACCATCATGTCGCCGACACTGACCGCGCCTTTCATCTTAATGTTGCCATAGTATGTGTAGCCAAGACTTAGCCCCACGGTGGGGAGGAAGTCGGCCCGGGTCATTTTCACCTGTTCTTCCGACGCCTTGAGTTGCATCTCCAGCAAATGGAGTTCGGGGCGTTGGCTGATGTCAGGATTCAGGCTGGCGGGAAGTTGCGCGTCAGGCAGAGAGTCGGCCACGGCGATTTCCGCTTCGAGGTCAAGGCCGATGGCATTGCAGAGCGCCATGCGGCAAAGCGCCTCGCCGTTGGAGGCCTTCTGGCGCTGATATTGCAGTTCGCTGCGTTTGGACTCTATGCGCAGCAGGTCGTTGCCCATGGCCATGCCTACGCTCACCGCTGCGGAGGTCTGCGCGTAGAGAGTATCCATCATTGCAATGAAACTGTTCATCAGCTCAACTTTGGAGCGCACGGCAATGTAGGTCCAATAGGCGTTGTCGACATCGGCAATGACGTCGGCGCGGGTCATGCGCGATTTTTCATCGGCGACTTGCTTGCCGATTTTGGCCAAATGGCGCCCGGCGGTGATTTTTCCGCCGGCATAAATTGGTTGCACTATCTGCAGTCCGGCCATATATGCTCCGCGAGTCTGCAGTTTGGAACCCATCATGTCGATATCCGGCAGCATCATCATGCCGGTCAGTGAGCCGTCGAGTTTGGGCAGGCGGGCAACGTCGGCCACCTTGCGGTCGAGTTCGGCCTGACGCACGGCGTTGTCGGCGATATGTATGTCCTCGCTGTTTGCAAGGGCCATTCTCCTGCATTCATCGCGGGTTAGCATCAAGGCCTCGGCCTGAGCCGTGAGAGTCATGCAGACCAGAAGGGTTATGGTTATTATTGACTTTTTCATTTCTTTTCTGATTGAGATTCTGACTTAGGGATTTGGATTCGCATTATAGCAGTGTAGAACAGCGGCAAAAGCAGCAGGGTGATTATCGTGCCGGCGGCCAGTCCGCCCATAATGGTCACAGCCATCGAAGCATACATCGGATCGGTCAGCAGCGGAATCATACCGACTATAGTGGTTATCGACGCCATCAGCACCGGTCGCACCCTGGAAACTGTAGCCTCGACAACGGCGGTATATGGCGCGTAGCCTTCCTCCTGCTGCAAACGCCCGATTTCATCAACCAGCACAATGGAATTCTTAACCATCATGCCTATCAGGCCCATCAGACCGATAATAGCCATGAAAGTAAACGCGTTGGCGGTAATAAGCAGCGCCAGAACAATACCGCAGATAACGAACGGAAAGCATATCAGAATCAGCACCAGCTTGCGCCAGCTGTTGAACAGCAGCAAGAGTATGGCCAGAATTATGAAAATGGTCAGCGGCACGAATTTCAAGATATTACCGATAGCCTCCTTCTGCAGTTCGCCTTCGCCTACCCAGCGCATGGAATAGCCCTCAGGGAGCTGAATCGCCTCTATTTCGGGAGCGATTGTGGCAATGACCTTATCAGCCGTGGCTTCGTCGATATCCGGATTTGGGTCGCACTCGGCTTCGATAACCCGCTTGCCGTTGAGCCGGCGAACCATATTCTCATCCCAGTGGAGAGTGATGTTATCAACCACCGAGCCCAGAGGCACTGATTTGAACATTTCTCTGTTCAGGCCGGCGGAATGGCCTGACATCAGCAGTTGCTGCATTCGACCGGCATCGGGATGCATCCCGGCAGAGCTCCACACGGGAATTTCGTGCAGATCGGAAATAACCGAGCCATCAGCATTGCGCATTTTCAGGTTCACCACCATATTATGATCACCATTGTTCATAATGCCGACGGGCATACCCTCCGTGGCGGCAAGCAAAGCGTTGGCCACATCGCCACGCCCTACCCCGGCGCTCAGGCCGTTGTGGGTGTTATAATCAGCCACTATAGTCTTGCCTGTTGCGTTCCAGTTGTTCTGAACGGAATAGGCGTCGACATACGGGCATTTGCGCATAATCGATTCAGCTTGGGCGCTCAGTTGGCGGAGCACTGCCGGATCCGGACCGGCGAATTCAACTTCAACGGTATGAGTAGTAGAAATCGAGAAGTTATATTTGCGCAGGCGGATATAAACTCCCGGAAAATCATGGCGCAACAAACTACGGAGCTCGGGAATTTGTTTCACAACTGTTTTATAATCCGGGCAATCTACAATGAGTTCTCCGTAGCGATCGCCGCCGGAAGACATGGGGCGCACCAGGCAGTAGCGGGCCGGAGCCGACCCCATGCTTACGGCTACACGGTCAATTCCGTCACGTTCGGAAACCAACGCCGCCATGCGCTGCATTTCGACCTGCGCCTGCTCCGGCGACGTCTGAGCCGGGAAATAACATTCAACAACGAATTGCTTATAGTCGAAATCGGGAAAGAACACGTTTTTAACCTGCGTCATGCCCAGACCGCACAGCGCCAGGAACAGCACCGACACAATAATCACCGATGTTTTGTGGGCAATGAGGAACTTTACTGTACGGCGCACAAACTTATGGGCGGGCGAGTTCAGCGCCGCTTCGGAATCAGTCACGGTTTTATCCTTTCTCGGCAACCATGCCTTGGCGCATATAGGAACCTGAACCAAAGCCAGAACCCAGCTGGCGAGCAGGCTCACGCAGAGAACCAGAAACAGGTCGCCGGCATATTCGCCTGCCGAATCGGGCGAGAGATAGATGCAGATAAATGTGGCTGCCGCGATAATAGTTGCCCCCAAAAGCGGCCACTGGGTATTTTTGCCTATTCGGAAAAGATATTTGCTTTCAGGCAGTCCGCGCCGCCTGTCGACCAATATGCCGTCCATGATAACCACGGCATTATCGACCAGCATGCCCATTGCCACGATAAAGGCGCCGAGCGATATGCGCTGCAGGGTTGTGCCGCACTGGAGCAGAATCGGGAACGACAAGGCTATGGTCAGCACCAATCCGAAGCCGATTATCAAACCGGAACGGAAACCCATGGCGAAAATCAGAACAATCACAACGATTACCACCGACTCCAGCAGATTGAGCATAAAGGAGGATATGGCCGAGTCTACCTTGTCGGGCTGGAAAAAGATTTTTTCAACCGCCAGCCCGGCCGGAAGCGCGGCAATGCCTTCTTCCATTCGGAGGTCAACCGCATGACCTACATTAGGGACTATGGCATCATTCTCCATGGCCACGCAAATGGTCAGCGCCGGTTTACCCCCTACGAAAAAGCCGTTGCGTTGCGGAGTGGCAAGCGTCTGCTCGATTTGGGCAATGTCGCCCAGACGGAGTTTCTTGCCGTCGGGGGTGTTAATAATCAAATCACGCAGTTCATCAACGGTTTTGACTCCCTCCGACACCTCAATCCTATAC
>CAMWSP010000179.1 GCA_947176935.1 uncultured Porphyromonadaceae bacterium
TCAATCATGTGCGCCCGGCCGAGCAGCAGAGCAGCCAGAATGTTCAACGTTTGCGGGGTGACTTCGGCGCGCATGAGTCGGCTGAAGGCCGCATTGTTGGCCAGGGCGCAATAGTAGCGCAAGGAACGGGTTGACATCAGGTATTGTATGCTATCGCGCGGGACGGCAGCGGTAGCCGTTACCCCCTGCCTGCGAAAATCGGCCTGCACATCCACTATGTCGGGAACCGGAATCGGCAAGGGAAATTCGTTGAGCCGCGTGGTAAACCTTATTCGCGAACCCGGAATCGGCTCGGGATAGTCGTTGAGCAGGTTCAGGCGAATCTTAAAGGGCGAGACCTTTTGCCCGCCGATACTGTCGATTTCGGCAATGGCGAGAAATCCGGCGGTCTTGGTTTCGCGGACAGAGAGGATGTAGGCGCAATAACTATCGGTAGAATAAGCCGGCGGCTTCACCGGGGTGCGTAGCCCGAAGAAGTCGCCGATAAGAATCAAGGCAATGAGTGCCGCAAGCGGAACGGAGAGCGGCACCCGACCCATAACTGTTTACTCGATAGTGTTGATTACAACGAAGAAGCTGCTTACTCCAATAGCTATCCAAAGCGCAACGGCCAGCAGGAGCGGCTTCACACCGACTGCCTTTATGCTCTTCAGCGAGAGCGACGCACCGATGAGGAACAGAGTCAGAACCATGCCTTTCTTGGCCCAGAAGGCCATTGCGTGGCCGAACCCGGCGGGGATGCCGGCATAGGTATTGATAACCATTGCGAGGATAAACAGGAAGATAAACCAGGGAATGGAGATTTTTGCGGTTTTGTCGCGGAAAATGACCATGGTTACCAGTGCGAGCGGAATAATCCAGAGCGCGCGGGTCAGCTTGATGAGCGTTGCAACCTGGAGCGCTTCGGGGCCATAGGCATCGCCGGCACCGACAACGGATGAGGTGTCGTGGATGGCAATGGCCGCCCAAGTGCCGAACTGAGTCTGCGACATGTCGGCAAGATGACCGATAGGCGGGAAGATGAACAAGGCTACGGCGTTGAGAATGAACACTACGCCGAGCGAAACGGCCATTTCATTCTCGTTGGCTTTCACAACAGGGCCAACTGCCGCAATGGCCGAGCCGCCACAAATGGCGGTGCCTGAGGATATAAGATAAGCAGTTTTGCGCTCAAGATGCAACCAGTAGCCCAGCAGCACGCCGAGCACCATTACTCCGACAACCGAAACGATGGTGAAGGTCATGCCTTCGGCGCCGGATTTCAGCGATTCCTGAAGGTTCATGGAGAAACCATAGCCGACAACCGATGCCTGAAGGAGATATTTGGAGCACTTTTTATTGAACTTGGGAAAGGGATTGGCGAAAGTGAACGCAAACAGCAGGCCGATAAAGAGCGCGAAGGCCGGAGTTATTTGCTCGGCCATGTCGGAAAAATAGCTGATGGGAAACAAAATAATGGCTATAATTACTATATAGATCCATTTCGCGGCATTATTCTTCATAGATGGTGGGGTTTAGTTTGCGTTGATTATAGTGTGACGCCATGGTTTCGCCATAGGCTCCCGCGCAGCGGAACGCGATGAGGTCGCCGCGGCGGGTTTCGGGCAAGGACTCGTTGGCGGCAAATACATCGCTGGATTCGCAGATGGGGCCGACAACGTCGTAGAGCTGCCGGGGAGCCTCCTTGGGTGCGCTGAGATTCTCGATCGGATGGTGCGCACCATAAAGCGCCGGACGGATAAGCTCGCTCATGCCGCCGTCGACAACGACGAAGCTCTTTTTGGTTCCGTGCTTCACAAGAACGACTCTTGAAATCAGCGAACCGCACTGCCCTACTATCGAACGGCCGAGCTCGCAGTGGAGCTGCTGGCCCGGGCGGAGCGTCAGGTTATCGTGTAGGGCCTTGAAGTAGGCTTCGAAGTCTGGAATCGGGTTGGAGTCAGGGGTATCATAGTCAATGCCGAGACCGCCGCCAACATTGATAGACTTGAACTGAACGGCGGGAAACTGAGTCTGAATCTCGGCTATGCGACGGCAGAGGAGCGCATAGGGCTCCATGTCAAGGACCTGCGAACCGATGTGGAAATGCAGCCCTTTGAGGTTGATATTGGGCAGCGACTGAGCCAGCGCTATGGCTTGAGGTAATTGTTCAAGATTTATGCCGAACTTGTTTTCAGTCAGCCCGGTAGTGATGTAGTGGTGGGTGTGGGCGTCGATGTTCGGATTGACACGCAGAGCAACCGGGGCCACCTTGTTTAACTTTACGGCCAGCCCGCTGATGATTTCGAGCTCGGGCATGGATTCAACGTTGAAGCAACCGATTCCGGTATTGAGTCCGAGAATGATTTCGGCGTCGGTCTTGCCTACACCGGCAAACCCGATGCTTTCGGGCGCGAATCCGGCCTGAAGCGCCACCTCAATTTCGCCGCCGCTCACACAGTCGGCGCCGAAGCCTTCGGCTGCTATGGTTTGGAGAACGCGCGGGTCGGTGTTGGCCTTCACGGCGTAGTGAACGCAAGTGTGACCGGCAGTGCGCTTGACCTCCTTGAGCGTTTTTTTCAGTAAGCCGAGGTCATAGAAATAAAAGGGTGTTGGCGATTCTTCAAATCGCTTTATGGGCCAATTCATTTGCAGGGATAGTTAAAAGATTGTTTCCTGCAGGGCCTTGAGGGCGGCAACTTTGTCGCTCTGGCGAACAAGCAGTGAGATGTTGTAGTTGCTGCCGCCATAGGAAATCATGCGGACGGGGATGTGGCTGAGGGCATCGAGCACCTTGGTTTCGAAGCCGCAGTTGTGCCATTCCAGGTCGCCAACGACGCAGATGATGGCCATGTCGTGGTCGACAGTGACGGTGCCGAATTTTTTCAGGTCGTCGACAATGTGATGGAGGTTGCGCTCGTTGTCGATAGTAACCGAAACGCCGACTTCCGAGGTGGTAATCATGTCAATGGAAGTCTGGTAGGTTTCGAAAATTTCGAATACCTTGCGCAGAAAACCGTAGGCGAGCAGCATTCGTCCGCTCTTGATTTTGATTGCGGTGATGTTATCTTTTGCGGCTACGGCCTTGATTCGGTGGTTTGGCGCGCAGTTATAGATAACGGTGCCTTTGGCTTCGGGCTCCATGGTGTTGAGCAGGCGAACCGGGATGTTGTTGAGCTTGGCGGGAAGCACGCAGGTCGGGTGGAGAATCTTCGCGCCGAAGTATGCCAGCTCGGCAGCCTCCTCGAAGTGGAGCTCGGCAACGGGGGAGGTTCCTTGGACATAGCGCGGGTCGTTGTTGTGCATGCCGTCGATGTCGGTCCAGATTTCGATTTCGTCGGCATTTACGGCCGCGCCGATGAGCGAAGCGGTGTAGTCGCTGCCGCCGCGCTGGAGGTTGTCGACCTCACCGTAGGCGTTACGGCAGATGTAGCCTTGCGTAATGTAGAGGCCGGCGTCGGAGTGCTTGTCGAGCAATGCGGTGAGGCGCTGGCGGATATACTGAGTGTCGGGCTCGCCGTTCTTGTCGGTGCGCATAAAATCGAGCGCCGGGAGCAGAACGGAATCCACGCCTTGCTCATGAAGGTATATGTCCATCAGGCGGGTGCTGATGAGCTCGCCCTGAGCCAGAATTTCTTTTTCTTCAAAGAGAGTGAAAATGTCTTTGGAGAGCGAACGGATGTAGTTGAAAATCGACTTAACCTCGCGGCGAGCTTCGTCTTTAGCTTCTTCAGACGCAAAGAGCTCGTTGATTACGCCCTGATATTTAACCTCGAGCTGATTGATGACTTCCTTGGCGCCATCAACGTTTTTTTATAGAGATAGTCGGAGATTTCAACCAGAG
>CAMWSP010000180.1 GCA_947176935.1 uncultured Porphyromonadaceae bacterium
CCCCACATATGCCCCCGCTGCTTCGAAGTCGGCCCCGAAGTCGCCGCCCAATTTCCACCCGAAAGCCTCTCCCCAGCCCTCCCCTCAAGGGAGGGAGCTCATGCCCGAACCGAGAGCATCCCCGGGAGTGAGGGCGTCACGCCCTCACAATCCGATAACTCCGGCCCCTCCAAGCCCCACGTCGACCTTGCCGCGGCAGTAGCCCTCCAGCTCCGCCGCGCCGGAGTCACCGACATCCGGCCCTGTTCCATCTGCTCCAAAACCGACCCGCGCTTCTACTCAGTCCGCCGCCAGGGCCGCTCCCTCACCCACCGCACCCTCTCGCTCATCACCCTCTCCCTGCCCTGACCCATAAAAAATCTCCCGCCCCTGAAGGAAGGACCGGGAGAATTTTTAACATTATTTAATATGGCGCCACATATTTTTTGAGGATTTTTTGCTAAATTTGACACCCGTATACGCCTACACATCTTAAACTATCATATCATCTAATCAACATTCATTCAATGAAAAAACTGTTACTTTTGGCCTCAGCCGCACTTCTCGGCTTCGGCCCAAGTCTATCAGCCCGAACGCTGGTCACCAACGGCCACGTTGACGAACTGATGACCGACGGCACCATCATTACGCTCCAATGTATGGACTGGAATGGTGGTCTTGATTACTACTTTAACGGTGGCGCAGCAAAAACTCAGCTGCTTCAATCATCTAACTTCTACGTTATCAAGGGCAATGCCTCAAGCGGCTTTAAGCTGCAGCGTCTGAATAATCCCGACGAATATGTCGGCAAGGGCAACAACCTGGCAACCAATGTTGCCGAAGGTAGCGCCGTAACTTTCACCGCATCGATTCCTACCAGCAACTATGGCACTTGGAATACCAAGCCTGACAATCTGGCAACTGCCAAAAACACCGTCCGAATTGTCGAAAAAAACACCTCCAATTTCCTGAACACCAATGAGCGACCTGCTACCCCCAAATATGCATCCGGCAATGGCGGCTATTCCTACTGGAAAGTCTACACCTACTCTCAGAGCGAAGTTGATGCAATAAAAGCAATAGAAGACGGCACCTACGCTCTTCCTCAGCACGTGGTTGAAATTCCCGCAGGCATGACAAAACTTGTTCTCGGCGAACCCACAACTACTTTTGAGCCCGGAAAATGGTATATGTTTAAAAACGTTTGTCGCAATAAGTATATTAAACAAAACGCCAATCCCACATCCGGCGACAACGCCGCAAGCGGGTATAATGTGGTTGAACGCCCGGAATCTCATTCAAATTTGATTGCCGACAATATTCCGTTCTTATTTACACCCGAAGTAGTGCCCGACAACGAACGTGAGTACACCGGCAATGCTATCTGCTACCTCAAATCGGCCTACGGCACATACTTTATAACAAATGATTCAAAAGGTTACTTCAGTCTGTTCCCTCGCGAATTGGAAATAACCCAAAACGGGGATAAGCAAGAGGTAAAAATCAACGATAAGGTTTCAAATGATTGGTATGGTTCGAATGGCCAAAAGAATAATCGAGGCTTTGCCAACGCATCACCGGACTTCAAGTTAGTTGGATACACCACAGGTGACGGAGCTACTCCTTTCGTTATGTATCCCGTTGAATTTACCAGCGAAATAATCAACGTAACTGTCAATCTTTTCCATAATGGCCGTTTAATTGAATCCATTAAGATTGCAAACATTGCCGGCAACGAAGTTCATGTGCCCATACCCGACTTCTTCAACGATGAAATCACCATTACCGTTCCCGAAAGAAGCGGCGAAATCAACGTTAACCTTGAGCAGCTCAATCTGCCGTTCAAGCACACCGAAACCACCGACAACATGATCTGGCAGGCTGTCCAGATTCACACCAACCAACCCACCCGCAACTTCACCTGGACCTTCACTGAGGCCGACAGCAACACCATAATCAATGACCAGCCTTCCGACCTCGCCACCAACGGCTTTGCCGACACCCAGCTCTGGGCATTTGTCGGAAACATGGCCGAAGGCTTCAAAGTCTACAACAAAGCTGCAGGCCTCGGCATGTGGCTATACGAAGATGGCAACACCAACGACAGCTACATCAAGGTTGGCACAACAACAGATGGCTCCGTTTGGAAGCCCTATGTAAGCTCAACCAACCCCGACAATTCGACCTACTGCTGCTTCCGCACCTCCCCTGAGGCCAACTATCTCAACGTGAACGCAGGCCATATTAACGGCACCACTCTTACTCACTGGGGTAACCCCGACCAAGGTTCCACCTGCTGGTTCACTGCAGCCGCCGAGCCTATGCTTCCAACCGCCAATAGCTTAACTTTCCTGGGCGAAGGCGAAACCTACACCGGCCCGAAAAATGCAGTTGGCGCAATCCTCGTCAACGGAGACCTTGACCTCTCCTATGGCCCCGCAGTAATCGCAGCCGCTGCTGCCGACAAGTATGACCTCGAAAAGGCAGAAGCCCTGCGCAACCTGATTGCTACATACAACAGCAATGTAACCGTTAACAAGCTCGAGCCCAACGGCTTCTATCGCATTCAGAATATCAATTTCGGCGGTGAGTATCTCTACACCCACGAAACAGACGGCAACATTTACAGCACTGCCATGAATGAGGCCGATTATCGCACCAACTATCACTCCATCTTTAAATTCGAACCTGTTCCGGGCCAGAGCGACCGCTACTATCTGCTGTCGCAAGGCAAATATATCGGTGAAACCTACGACGGACACGCACCCGTTCAGGTTGAAGCCGACGGCACGCGCGGCGAATATGATTTAGTTCAGATGAACCATGACGACGATCCCAACATTCCAACCTGTGCTGCCTTTGCAATTCGCGATAACCTGCACAACGATCCTACCGTAGCAGCGCAGCAAACTGTCCGAAACCACTTCCATCAGGGTGGTGACGCCGGTTCCGGCGACTACCAAATCACCGCATGGGGTCGAGGCGCCCACGGCTCGCACTTCTACATTGAAAAGGCCGAAAACATTGAAATGGACCTCGACATGGAATTCAAGGGCATGCACATCGGCTTCGGCTACTTCCCCTTCCCGGTAAGCGCATCTGACGACCAGACCCACTTCTACGCTATCCACGAAAGCTTCGATAAGGAGACCAACGCCCCCGTTATCACCTACAGTGAAATCGACGACTTCGTTCCGGCCAACACCGGCTTCATGGTCAGCCACAACAAATCGGCAAAAGCAATCCTGAACATCGGCGAACCCGCCGCAACCACCCGCAATAGCGTTCGTCGCCGCATACTCTCAGCCACCGACAACAACACATTCTCCGACGGAACCACCGAAACCGACACCTGGTCCGGCGAAAACTGGACCAAAGTTGGTGCAACCGGCGCTCCCGCCCAGATTGTTGCAGTCCACGAAGCACATCCCACCGAAGTAAACCTCAACAACCTGCGCTATATGGACCGCCCGATAACCGTCACCACTCCCGGCATTATGTCCGTTGACTTGGTATACAGAACAGGTGGTGGTAATGACCGTCTGGTTATTGCCGGTGTGGCAGTGCTCGATGCAAATGGCAAAATTGCCTATGGCGACTTCCACCGCGGATTCTCCGGCGGCAATAAAGTCGACAAGGTCTACACCTTCAATATCGAGAAAAGCGGCTCCTACACTCTGCGCTACTACTCCACCAACGCCGACAACGCCTTGGACACCCACGGCGACATTACCCTGACGTTTACCGCTCAGCACAACGCCAACATCCTTGAAGGCCACCTGCGCGAAACAGACGTTGAAGCCGGCCACTACGTTCTCGGCATGATGAC
>CAMWSP010000181.1 GCA_947176935.1 uncultured Porphyromonadaceae bacterium
GCGCGGTGATGGCAACCTGCATAACGGAGCAGGGGAGTCCGCGTTCGGCTATGGGGTCAAGCGTCTTGTATTCGGCTTTCTTGAGGTCGGCCTCGCGGCAGGAATCGCTGTCAAGAACTATCAGGCCCGTGCGCTTAACGTAGTTGTAGTTTCGCTTCAGTGCCGCCGGATTCATCGCAACCAGAACGTCGCATTCATCGCCGGGGGTGTAAACATCCTTACCGAGCGATACCTGGAATCCGCTAACGCCGGAAAGGGAGCCCTGTGGAGCACGGATTTCGGCCGGATAGTCGGGAAAGGTTGAAACCTGATTACCGACTGCGGCACTAACGTTGGTGAAAATATTGCCGGCGAGCTGCATGCCGTCGCCGGAGTCGCCCGAAAATCGGACAACGACTTTTTGCATTGGAATTATTGTAGACATAAGGTCATGATTGGTATTGCATATGCTTTTTGCTGGCGCAAATTTATGCAAATTAAATGGAATTATGAAAAAAATCCCGAACTTTCTTTTCCGGCAGGCAACAATCAGCCGCCATTGCGCGTTTTTAGGATAAAATAACGTTTTAACCAAAATTTAAGATTATGGACAATTCTTACAAAGGAAGTCTCTGGAGCGCCGTCCTGACGCTGATTGTAGGCTTAGTGATGGTTTCGCTCCCCAACATCACCCTGAGCACTGTGGTTCTCACCGTCGGCCTGATGTTTATTGCCACCGCGGTTTTCAATCTCGCCTATGAATTCTCAGGCAAGCGGGCCGCAGCCAAAACAACCTCGATGCCCTCGGTCATCGCATCCGTGGGCGCCGGAGTTCTCGGCATCATAATGGTTCTGATGCCCATTGGAATGGGCAACATAATCATCTATCTCTTCGCGGCGGCAATTATCCTGCTCGGACTCTATGAAATATGCGCGCTGGCGTTCATGTACCGCCCCGTAACCTTCCCGTTCTGGTTCTTCATCCTGCCGTCGCTGATGGTAATCTGCGGTCTGGTCATCTGCATTCTCGGAGCGGAAAAAGTCGGCGAGCTTGCCGTTATCGTAACCGGCGTGGCGCTGATAGTCTATGCGGTATCCACCTTCATGAACATCATCGGTCTGATATCCTACCGCCGCTCGATTCGCAAGGCTGCCGCCGAAACTGCGCCCGCAACCATATCCGAACCGGAAACCACCGTTGAGGCCACCGAAGTCAAGCCCGAATAAACAGGCAATTCGAATCTTCATAACATAGAGGCTGCGCCGGAAAATAAACCGGCGTGGCCTCGTTCTTATATTTTTTTCGTAACTTTGCGCCAATGAAGCGCGCACTCATCATTATCATTTCCGCACTTACGGTCGTATTTTCCTCGTTCGGTCAGGCCGAAAGCGACACTCTGAAGTATCCCGAATACATGGCTTCACAGTCGCTGCCGCTGCTGTCAATCCGAACCGAAGGCTTGCAGCCCATTCTCTCAAAGCAGAAAGATTCGGCCTTGGTTGCGAAAATGAACGTCACCATACCCAAGGACTACACCTCGTTTAACCGGAAGGAACCTGAGCCGCTAAGCGGAATCGCCCTGACAATCAGAGGCCGAGGCAACGCCACCTGGCAAGGCCGGATGAAACCCTACAAAATCAAACTCGACAAGAAGCAGGAGCTGGCCGGACTGCCCGAACATAAGCATTTTGCCCTGCTGCCCCACGCCGGCTATCTGAACTATATGTCAGGCTGGGGCGGACTGGAGGTCGCGCGGATGTTTGCCGGCTGGTGGGTGCCGCGCGTCGAGCCGGTCGAGCTGGCCGTCAACGGCGAATATCGCGGACGCTATTACCTGACCGAATCGGTGAAGATATCCCGGAACCGGCTCAACATTTTCGAGCAGCCCGACCTCTGCGTCGACCCCGACACCATTCCCTACGGCTGGCTGGTTGAAATAGATAATCACCCCGATTCCGCCACTTCCTTCACCATTGAGGAATACCCGGACATGGACCTGACCGTCACATACCATGTTCCTGAGCTGCTCAGCCGGCCCCAGCGCCAATGGGTTGAAAATGAATTCATTCGCATAAACGAAGCCATTTATCGCGGCGATGATTCCTGGACAGAACTTATCGACCCCGTTTCGGCCGCCCGCTATTTCATTATCCGCGAGCTGTTCTGGGACCCCGACGGATACTCCGGGAGCATGTATCTCCACCGCGACATGGGCCCGGACGCTCGCTGGCATTTCGGCCCGATGTGGGACATTGCCGGCACCCACAAGGATAAGGATTCGTGGGTCCACGAAAGCAACCGCCACTACGACACCCACTGGTTTCCCAAGCTGCTCGAATCGGCGGCCTTCCGCTCGGAACTCGAAACGCAGTTCGCCGAACTATATGCGCGGAAAGCTGAGATTCCGGCAATCATGGAGCGCATAACCCGGTTCTGCTATATGTCGCACTACCAGAACTATTTCCGCTGGGGCTACCCCACTGTGTCGCTCACCATAGTCAACGACGGCGAGCACTATGGCCGCGTTCTGACCCGCAACCTGAAATGGATGAACAACGCCATAGCGGAACTGTGTGGACTGAACGCGCCCGGGCTTGCGCCGATGCTTCAGATTGAGGGAGCTATGGTGCGCCTGCCCGCAACCGCCGCCAAAGAAATAACCGTCAGAGTCCTCACCCCGGCCGGAAAAACTGCTGCCGCATTCACTCTCCGCCCCGGCGGCATTCACCGTCTGGACTACCTCACTCCGGGAGTCTACGTGCTCTCGGCCAAAGGTCTCGCACCGGTAAAAATTCTGCTGTAAACACTCCTTAGTTTACTAAAAAACGTTATAAATTTCCGTGTTTGCGGAATTTTCCTTAAATTTGTGGTCTGATAAAGTACATAATCCAAATGGGAAAAATCATCGCTATAGCTAACCAAAAAGGCGGCGTTGGCAAAACCACCACCGCTATAAATCTCGCGGCCTCCCTGGCTGCGGAAAAGAAAAAGGTACTCATTGTGGACGCCGACCCGCAGGCCAACGCAACGTCGGGCTACGGCATCGACCCGCGCAAAATGGCCGGCTCCATCTATGAATGTCTTGTCGACGACTATCCCGTCAAGGGAACTCAGGTGGCAACCTGCGTTGATGGGCTCGACCTCATCGGCTCCCGCATCGACCTGGCCGGTGCGGAACTGGAACTGGTTGGAAAACCCAACCGCGAATCGATTCTAAAGCGCGCGCTGCAGCCGGTAGCCGACGATTATGACTACATTCTCATTGACTGCTCCCCCTCGCTCGGTCTGATAACTGTCAACGCACTGACTGCCGCCAACTCGGTTATCATCCCCGTTCAGGCTGAATATTTCGCCCTCGAAGGCATCTCGAAGCTGCTCAACACCATCCGCATCATCAAGTCGAAACTCAACCCCGAGCTGGAAATCGAAGGCTTTTTGCTAACCATGTATGATGCCCGCCTGCGTCTGGCCAACCAAATCTACGAAGAACTGAAAGGCCACTTCGGCGACATGGTGTTCGACACCGTCATTCCCCGAAACATCCGCCTGAGCGAAGCGCCCTCCCATGGTCTGCCCGCCCTTCTCTACGACCCCGCCAGCCGTGGCGCCACATCACACATCCAGCTGGCACGCGAAATCATCAAAAAACACTCCCATAAAAAATAATTCTCCCCTCAAACCGAAATGGCAAACCTCCCCAAAAAAGGTCTCGGACGCGGTCTGGACTCGCTGCTGTCAATGGACGACACCCCCGCACGCGGTTCATCAGCAATCAACGACATAGCACTCTCATCAATCCACCCCAACCCCGACCAGCCC
>CAMWSP010000182.1 GCA_947176935.1 uncultured Porphyromonadaceae bacterium
GGGTAGGAGGCAACGTCGAGGCTCGGCGACCAGCATATGGTGTCGATTCGGGTTGCCAGCGGCTGCGAGAAATTGCGTGCGGTTACCGGCGTGGGCACTTCGCGGTAGTAGGTGGTGGTGGCCCACTGGCCGTTGGCGTCGTTGATCCAGAACGCGGAGTTTCCGGCGTGGCCGGCCATTATGATGGCACGCGAAGCGTCGGGGGCGATGGCGTGGGCGTAGCCGGCACCTCCGCCGTCAATGCGGATTTCGTCGGCCAGGGTCGAAACGCGTAGCGCCGCCGGCGAGAGGGTTTCGTCGGTGTAGTTGCCGAGCTGCGAGGGGTCGAGCAGCGTTGGCAGGAGCATTTTGCGGTCGAGGGAGTAGGTCGATGCGTCGGCAATGCCGTTTACGGCGGGTTCAGCGCCGGTGTAGAGAATGGCCAGCGCGCCTGAGGCGTCGACTCCCGAGCCATATTCCACCTGGTCGAGCGTGACTCCGTTGGCCATGAGCTTGTTGAAGCCGTCGGGACCGAAGTAGCTGCCGAGAAGTTCCAGATAGTCGGAGCGCAGACCGTCAACAACGATGCTCAGCACCAGCTGCGGACGCTGGCGCACGTTGGCGCGCGGCTCCGAGGCCCAACCCTGGACCAGAGTGAGCAGCGTGGCGGCCAGCGCGAGCGTGGGGCCTGAGATTATGTGTTGCTTTTTAGCGCGTTTCGGCATTTCAGAATGTTGGCAACGCTGCGCACGGCATCGGCGGCTATGAGGGGCCAGAAAGCGGCGTTCATGGCGCGCCCGAGAACGGGAGCAGCAATGGCTAATATTATCAAGAGTGCAAAGTTAACAAAAAAATACCACATTTCGACCTTTTTTGCCTTTTTTATCCATGGTAAAATCGCGCCGAGCGCACAAAACGGATTCAACCAGAGCAGCAGCAGGTTGGGCGACGAGGCTTCGTGGGTCGAAACGAATACTAAAAACGTTATTACAAAGCCGGTTATGGCGGCAATGCCGAAGTAGAACGAGTCGAAACTCCGGCCATCGCCCCGCAGGCTGACAATAATTGCGCATATCAGCACCAGTATTGACTGGCTCAGCGGCGACGTGTGCCACTCACCGTGGCCTATCGCTTGCTTTCCGTAGCTGCGCGTTTCAGTCACTATATCAGTGTTGGCCAGCTGGTTCATCAGTTCAACCGGGGCAAACGCCGCCTCGCGCCTTGAAATCGGGCGGTCGAGTCCGCGGCCAAGCGCAAGGTCTATTCCGAACTGATACCAGGGGTATCCGCTGTGGTAGCGCTCCATTTCGGCGCGAAAAGTGGTGTTGGCCGGTTCGTCGGAGAGCAGCGGGCGGCCAACGGCCTGCTCGATTATGGCCAGCGGGCGGGTGGCGCAGTTGTCGAGCACATAGTTATAGCGATACACCCGGTTTCCGGGCTGCAGGTTGATTGAAACCAGATCTATTACCCTTTGAACCTGCGCGGAATCCAGGTCGAGCACCTGCTCGACCACTTCGCGCCCTTCGGCCTTGTAGGAGTTCAGGAAATATTCGGTGGGGTAGGCCCAGCATTCATAGTCGGTCTGACCGCTCACAAAGCGGTAAACGAAGTTCGGGGAGTTGAAGTCGAACACTCCCCAGTTCACAACCATGTCCGAGCCCCGGTCGTTGCGTATGCGCAGGCCGGTGTGGCCTTCGAGCTGATAGATTTCCTCGCCGGGGAGGGCGGTCAGCAGGCTCACAACGGTTTCCGCCCGGCCCAGCAGGCCGAACACCGCGATTGTCAGAATCAAAACAATGCGTTTCATGGCTGCAAAGTTAGCATAATTTTTAAAAATTTAGTCCAATCAGACTAATAAAATCAGGCTGATTGGACTAAATTTAAAGATTCGGTATGTTGCCGGCTCAGAGAACCACCTTGCGGCCTTCGGGAGTGACGAAGATGCCGCGTTTGGGGTTAACTACCGCGCGGCCCTGCAGGTCGAAGTAGAGGGCTGGACGGCTGTTGGCCTTGAGTTCGCTGATTGCCGATGGCTTCAGGGGCTGGTTCTTTTCGTAGTCGAAGTCGTAGTCGTCGGTTTCAGGCATGGTTGCTTCGGGAACTTCATAGCCGGCGGGAGCGTCGATGAGCTCAATGTACCACTGCGAGGCGCCGGCGCCGGTTGTCCAGGTAACGATGGTGCGCTGGGCGGCGAGGTGAATGGCCGAGTAGGTTTTGTTGGCGGATTCGTCGGTTGCGCTGAGAGCGGAGTGGCCGGATTCGGAGCTGATTACGCGGTAGTGGCCGGCTTCGGCTTCGGTGTCGGCCATGGTGAACTGGGTGCTGGCAGTGCCGGGAGCCACGCCGATGTATTTGTTTGTGCCTTTGTTGAGGAACATGAAGTTGTCGTCAGCAGCGGCGGCTTCGGATTCAGCTTTTTTGGCAACGAAGATGGTGGTGCTGTTGTCGTCGGTTTCGGTCGAGGTCAGCTTGGTGCCGTCGGTTGCCAGATAAACCGGTTCGGTCATGGAGGCGTAAACGCCGTCGTGGCCGGAGGTGAGGCGGTAGCCGCCTTCGGGAATCACTTTCATCAGGCCATTGCCTTCATACTGGAGTTTGTTGGCGGCAACGTAGGTGCGGTAGGAAGGAGTTTCGTTGTAGGTCTGAACGGCCTGGTCGAAGAGCGCTTTGGAGCGGACGGGCTGACCAACGTATTTCGACTCGAAGTTGTCGTTTTCAGCGCGGTAATCGAGCAGCTGTTTGGTCATTTCGATGGCTACTTTGTTGCCGGTGTCTTCGCTGTAGGTATAGCGGCCGTCGGTGATTTCTTCGAGCGAGAGGTCGAGATAGGTGCCGGAAATGGGCGAGCCTTCTTCCCAGAAGAATGCGAGCTTATTGTTGGCCTGCCATGCCATGGTCGAGTAAACCGACGAGCCGGACGAGATGCGGTAGCGGCCGTCGAATGAGGTGAAGCATTCGGGGGTAGCGAAGTCGAGGCCGGAGCGCAGGGCCTTGTAGGCGATGCTGACGTAGTTGCGGCCGCCGCCGTAGGGGAACGACTGCAGAGCCAGGTAGATGTGTTCGTTGGTCTGGTTGTCGACAACGGGGAGAATCATGATTTCGCCGTCGCAGGCGTTGATTGAGCCGAAGCCCATGTCGGTGAGAACGGCGTCCATCCACTTGCCCTGAGCCTTGGTGGCGTCGGTGTAGCGGAAAATGTTGAAGTTGCGGTTGCCGGTGCGGCAGCGGCCGGCAATGAGCACGGAGCCGTCGGGGAGTTCTTCGGCCTTACATTCGTCGCCACGGCCGGTCATTACGGGGCAAACGTCGGTGCCGCCCAGAACGTTCCAGTTTTGGCCGAAGTCGTCGGAGTAGAGCACCCAGTTACGGGTGGTGCCGCCTGCGCCTTCGTTTTGCGAAGCCATTACGGCATAAACGCGGTAGTAGTCGCCAACCTTAACGTAGCGGCTCTGCATGATGCGGCCGGAGCCGATGAAGTGGGAGTCGATTTTGCCGTAGAGGGGTTCGCCGTTGAAGAGGTCGAGCAGGTCGTAGGTTATGCGCTGTGCTTCGGTCCAGGTCGAGCCGCCGTCTTCGGAATACCAGCGTACGCACTGGTTGGGGTTTTCATAGCGGCCGTTCCAGAGGCTGGTGGGACCGCCAACGGCCAGCAACAGCAGCTTGCCGCTTTCGCGGTCGGCAACGAGGGCTGCGTCGCCGAAGGCATAGTTCCAATATTTGTTGGGGTCTTGTTGAGCGGTTGCAATGGGCAGAACGTCGCGCATGAGGTCGGCGGGAGGAGTGGTTACGGCGTTGCCGTGCG
>CAMWSP010000183.1 GCA_947176935.1 uncultured Porphyromonadaceae bacterium
GCCGCCCTCGGCGAAATGCGTTCGCCCGCTCAGGTTGCAGCCGCTCGTGGCGTAACGGTTGAAAAAGTTTTCAACGGTAACTAATCCAAAGCGTCCTTCCAACTATGGCAAAAATTAAAATCACCCAGATCAAGAGCCGCATCAACGCTCCCAAAGACCAGAAAGAGACCCTCGACGCTCTCGGCCTTCACAAAATGCACCACTCCGTAGTGCTGGAAAATACTCCCAGCATCCTCGGCATGGTTAAGAAAGTCCACCACCTGGTCAATGTTGAACCCGCTAACTAATCTTTAAACAACAATGGAACTCAACAATCTGAAGCCCGCAGTAGGCTCCACCAAAAATAAGACCCGCAAAGGTCGCGGCCCCGGCTCCGGCAAGGGCGGCACATCAACCCGCGGTCACAAGGGTGCCAAATCCCGCAGTGGCTACTCACGCAAGATTGGCTTCGAAGGCGGTCAGATGCCTCTGCAGCGCCGTCTGCCCAAGTTCGGCTTCAACAGCCTTAACCGCGTAGCCTACAAAGCTATCAACCTGACCGACATCGAAGCTCTGGCAACCGCCAAAGCTATCGAGGAAATCACCCCCGAAGTTCTTGCCGCAAACGGCCTCATGGCCAAGGGAGAACTCGTTAAGATTCTCGCCAAGGGCGCTCTCACCAAAAAGGTCAGCGTTCATGCCAACGCCTTCTCCGCTGCCGCCAAGGCTGCGATTGAAGCCGCCGGTGGTCAGGCCGTAGAGCTCAAGTAATCCTCCCTCCTTTACCCCCGATTCCCCAATGAGATTCTTTCAAACACTTAAAAACATCTGGACCATTGAGGAACTGCGTCAGCGCATCCTCGTAACAGTCATGTTGGTACTCATCTACCGACTGGGCTGTTACGTCGTGCTGCCGGGTATCAATCCCGAACACCTCATCGCCCTGGAGCGTTTCTCCGACTCTTCGGGCCTGATGCAGCTTCTCAACATGTTCTCCGGCGGCGCATTCTCCAACGCCTCTATCTTCGCCCTGGGTATCATGCCCTACATCACTGCATCCATCGTGATTCAGCTGCTCGGCATGGTTCTGCCCTCCTTCCAGAAGATGCAGCGCGAAGGCGAAAGCGGCCACCAGAAACTGACGCAATATACGCGCTACCTCACCGTAGCTATTCTTTGCATTCAGGGTCCCGCCTATCTGCTTAACCTCCAGCACCAGCTCAACGCCGCCGCCTCGCAGACCGGCGCCGTTATCAACATGGGTGGCTGGACTATTGCCTACCTGACGGTTATCCTCGCCGCCGGCTCCATGTTCATCATGTGGCTGGGCGAACGCATAACCGACCGCGGCATCGGCAACGGCATTTCCTTCATCATCCTCGTCGGCATCATCGCCCGCCTGCCCCACGCCCTGCTCTATGAAGTGCAGGCCCGTATGCCCGGAACATCCTCCGGCCAGGGCGGTCTGATCATGTTCATCGTGGAATTGGTTCTGCTCTTCGCAGTTACCTGCGGCGCAGTTCTGCTGGTGCAGGGAACCCGCAAGGTGCCTGTGCAGTATGCAAAGCGCATTGTCGGCAACCGCCAGTATGGCGGCGCCCGCCAATACATTCCCCTGAAGGTGAATGCCGCCGGCGTTATGCCCATCATCTTCGCCCAGGCCATCATGTTCATTCCGCTGACCCTTTCGGGCTTCAGCGCCAATGGCAGCGGTAGCGGCTTCTTTGCAACTTTCTCCAACGTGAACGGTTTCTGGTATAACGCCGTTTACTTCGTTCTGATCGTTGCCTTCACCTATTTCTACACCGCAATCACCGTCAACCCCACGCGCATTGCTGAAAACCTCAAGGCTAACAATGGTTTCATTCCCGGCATCAAGCCCGGCAAGGCAACCGTTGAATACCTCGACAGCGTAATGTCGCGCATCACCCTGCCCGGCTCCATCTTCCTCGGAATCGTTGCCGTGCTCCCCGCGTTCGCCCGCCTGTTCGGTGTCAGCGCCAACTTCGCCCAGTTCTTCGGCGGCACCTCGCTGCTGATTCTTGTAGGCGTAGTGCTCGACACTCTGACCCAGGTTGAGTCGCACCTGATGATGCACCACTACGACGGCTTGATGAAAGACGGCAAAATCAAGGGCCGCACAACCGGTTCAGCCTATTGATTGCCGCCAGGACCCTTCAAAAAGCGCTAATTGCTGACTGAATGATTTACCTGAAAACAGTTGAAGAAATTCTTCTGATGCAGGAAGCAGCCACACTGGTGAGCCGCACACTTGGCGAAGTTGCCAAGTGGGTGGCTCCGGGTGTAACTACTGCCCGCCTCGACGCCATTGCCCGCGAGTTTATGCTCGACAATGGCGGCCGCCCCGCCTGCCTGGGCTACGGCGGATTCCCCGGAACGCTCTGCATTGAGGTCAACGACACGGTGGTTCACGGTTTCCCGTCGGACTACGCCTTACGCGACGGCGACATAGTCGGCATCGACACCGTTGCCGAGCTCAACGGCTACAACGGCGATTCGGCCTATACGTTTGCCGTTGGCGAAGTGGATCCGAAAACCATGCAGCTTCTCCGCGACACCAAAGAAGCCCTGGCCCGCGGCATAGCAGAAGCCAAGGCCGGTGCCCGCGTGGGCAACATATCCAACGCCGTTCAGAGCTATTGCGAGCGCCGCGGCTACGGAGTTGTTCGCGAAATGTGTGGCCACGGCATCGGCAAGTCGATGCACGAATCGCCCGAAGTTCCCAACTTCGGCCGCCGCGGCATCGGCCCCGTGCTCAAACCGGGCATGTGTATCTGCATCGAACCGATGATTAACCTCGGAAGCAAGAACGTTGTTATCGGCTCCGACGGCTGGACATGCCGGACCAAGGACCACAAGCCCTCGGCCCACTATGAGCACACTCTGGCCATTCTCGACAACGAAACCCGCGTTCTGACCACTTTCGACTACATCAAGGAGGCCCTCGGCGACCGGTTCATCTAACCCCATTCAGTCCAAACATTACCATTAAACAATCATCTTGCAACATGGCAAAACAATCAGCAATTGAACTCGACGGAACCATTGTTGAAGCGCTCAGCAACGCAATGTTCCGCGTGGAACTCGAAAGCGGTCACGAAATCATTGCCCACATTTCCGGGAAAATGCGCATGCATTACATAAAAATTCTTCCGGGCGATAAAGTGCGGGTTGAAATGAGCCCCTACGACTTGACGAAGGGTCGCATAGCGTTCCGTTATAAATAATGCTCTATCAGCTATTTAATCACTCATTCAATACTCAAAAAACAGTCCTATGAAAGTTAAAGCATCCATTAAGAAGCGCACTGCCGACTCCAAGATTGTGCGTCGCAAAGGCCGCCTCTACGTAATCAACAAAAAAAATCCTAAGTACAAACTTCGTCAAGGTTAAAAAATTTTTTGTAACTTTGCACAAAATTTTCTGATCTAACTAAAAAATTATATGGCAGTAAGAATCGTGGGAGTTGACCTCCCCCAAAACAAAAGAGGTGAAATATCCTTGACCTACATCTACGGCATCGGCCGTAGCGCTGCGCTCACCATCCTGGCAAAGGCCGGAGTTGACGGCGCAATCAAAGTACAAGACTGGACCGACGAACAGGCAGCCAAAGTTCGCGAAGTTATCCAGAACGAATACAAAGTTGAAGGCGATCTCCGCTCCGAAATTCAGCTCAACATCAAGCGACTGATGGATATTGGTTGCTATCGCGGCATCCGCCACCGCAACGGCCTTCCCGTTCGCGGCCAGAGCACCAAGAACAACGCCCGCACCC
>CAMWSP010000184.1 GCA_947176935.1 uncultured Porphyromonadaceae bacterium
ATAACTACCGTGGGCGCCTGTTTGACGTTCAGCCATACCTATTGGCGGACTATGATGCCGGTATGTCGCGAATCTACGACGGCGAAATCGGCATGACTATCGGCCCGTTCCGTGGTGGCTCCATTCAGGTTTTCGGCGGATATACCATTGCTAAAGACTGGTACATTCCGGCTATCGAAACCGGAATGCTGGAGGCGTGGGATGTCAATGGCTTCCATGGTGGCGTTGCCGTTAACTACGACTGGCGCCATTACCTGTCGACCAATCTCCGCATGGAAATCGCCGAAAGCCCTCGCGGCAATTATTCGCGCGGCTATGCGCTTTGGGGCGATCATGCGCGTTTTAACCTCAATTACAGCATAACCGGTCGCCCAATCAAGAATCTCGACATCACGCTCGGGTATCAGCTGCGTGTCGGTCGTCAGAAACAGCTCGCTGCCGGCAAGAACATGAATCTCTGCAACATCAGCAATCTCACGGCTGCGGTCAACTACCGCATAACTGACCGATGGTCTGCATTTGTTCGCGGAGAGAATCTTTTGAATCAAAACTGGTATTTAGGACCGGCGGTGCCCTGTCAGGGAATCATGGGCATGGTCGGCGCATCATTTTTATTTTAAAGCATCATGACAATCTACAATCTAACCGAGAAAAATTCGCTGCTCAGCCAGTATATGATGGAGCTGCGCGACGTAAACATTCATGGCGATATGCTCCGTTTCCGCCGCAATCTTGAACGTATCGGCGAAATCATGGCTTATGAGATTTCCAAAACACTGCAGTTCTCAACCAAGGAGATTCAGACTCCGCTGGCTCCGTGCGCCTGCCAAGAGCTCAGCGAGAAAGTGGTTCTGGCCACGATTTTCCGCGCCGGACTGCCTTTTCATCAGGGTTTCCTGAGTTATTTCGACCATGCCGAGAATGCCTTCGTTTCGGCTTACAGAAAGTATAAGGAGAAAGAAAACTTCGACGTTTTCATCGAGTATATAGCTTCGCCTGATTTGAATGGCAAAACCGTTATTCTGTGTGACCCGATGCTGGCCACCGGCACCTCCATGGAGCTGAGCTACCGCGCGCTGCTGACCAAGGGCAATCCGGCTCATATACACGTTGCATCGGTTATTGCCTCCGAGGCTGCGATCGAGTACGTTAAAAAGACTTTCCCGGAAGATAAAACCACAGTTTGGTGCGCGGCAATCGACCCGGAAATCAACGATCACTCCTATATTGTTCCCGGTCTTGGCGATGCCGGCGATCTTGCCTACGGCGAAAAGCTATGACGCGGATTATACAAACTCTTGAACTCGTTGATGATCCGCAGCTGATAGACTTTTATATTAAAGCCCATGAGAATGTGTGGCCTGAGATAACGGAAGGTATCCGCAGTGTTGGAATAACGCGGATGGATATTTTTATCGAAGGCCGACGGCTTGTGATGATTCTTGAACTCGCCGACGGTGTTAGCCGCGATGAGGCTATGGCCAAACTTGCCACATTACCACGTCAGGCTGAGTGGGAGGAATATGTCGGCAAGTGTCAGCAGTGTGCCGCCGGCAGCATTTCCGGTGCAAAATGGCGTCCGATGCAGCAAATTTTCGAATTATGAAATCAAAGATAAAGTCCTTGCGGGTATCATTTATATTGGTGACATTGCTCTATCTCCTATGGGGCCTTGCCAACAATATGAATGACACGTTGCTTGCTGCTTTTAAGCGCATAATGTCATTGAGCGATTTGCAGACTTCACTCGTGCAGTTTGCGTTCTATGGCTCCTATTTCTGTTTTGCGTTGCCTGCCGCACTGTATATCAGAAAGTATAGCTATAAGAGTGGAATTATGCTGGGTTTGCTAATCTACGCAGCCGGTACAATGCTTTTCACCCCTGCCAGCAAGACGGGGAGTTACGGGTTCTTTCTGATAGCGATATATGTAATGGCTGCGGGGTGTTCCATCCTGGAAACCACCGCGAACCCTCTGATTATATCATTGGGCAGTCCTCAAACTGCTACCCGCCGTTTGAATATAGCTCAATCATTTAACCCGCTCGGCGCCATAATCGGTATATTACTAAGCCGGCATCTGATTTTGTCCAAGCTGCATTCTGTCGACGCTTCAAGCCGCAGCTCCATGCTTCCGGCCGATTTGGCGATTATTCAGACGCAGGAATTCGATGCCGTTTCTGGAACATATTTCTTGATAGGTTGCGTACTGATTGTACTAACGGTGATTATAGCGTTTACGGCTATGAACGGAGAACGCGACACGTCGACTGCTACTTTATCGGTGCGGTCGCTTATGGGAATCCTTTGGCGTAACAAACGGTATCGTTACGGCATTGTGGCTCAATTCTTTTATGTCGGTGCTCAAACGTGTGTGTGGTCTTTTACCATACGTTTGGTCATGGAAGAGCTGACTGTCAGAGAGGCTGCTGCGAGTGACTACTTTATGATGGCTATAGTGCTGTTTACATTGTGTAGGTTCCTGTTTACATTATTGATGAAGTATTATAGCCCGGCCAAGTTATTGACTATATCAACGGTATGCGCGATTACGTCGACCTTGCTTGTGATATTAGGCAAAGATGTAACGGCTATATGTGGCCTGGTTGCAATTTCAGCATTTATGAGTCTGATGTTCCCGACAATCTATGGCCTGGCCCTTGACGGAATTGGCGGAAACTCCACTAAATTGGCCTCGTCGGGTCTGATAATGTCGATTGTTGGCGGTGCGCTGATAACTCCGGTTCAGGGCCTGGTCAGCGATATGACAGGCGATGTTTCCGTTTCGTTCTGCGTTCCGCTGGTATGTTTCATAGTAATACTTATATATTCCTTCGCTATCGTTTATGGAGCAGATGACTGACAAGCAGCGCCCCAAAGTGTTCGTTTCCGGATGCTATGACATGCTTCACTCCGGCCATGTGGCATTCTTTAAGGAGGCATCGCAATTCGGTGATTTATACGTAGGAATCGGTTCCGACACCACGATTGAAGAGCTGAAGAAGCGCAAGCCGGTTTATAGCGAGCGCGAGCGCCTTTATATGGTAAAGGCTATCCGCTACGTGAAGGATGCCTGGATAAACCGCGGGTCGGGTCTGATGGACTTTGTTGACACGGTTGACATGGTCAAGCCGGATGTGTTCGTTGTCAACAGCGATGGCGGCAATGACACCAAACGCCGGTTCTGTGAGGACCGAGGCATAAAGTATGTTGTGTTGGAACGCGAGCCGGATGCCGGCCTTGAAGCCCGGTCAACCACGAGTCTGCGCAGGGAAGTGAAGACTCAGCTGCCTTATCGGCTTGATATAGCAGGGACGTGGATTGACCAACCCTACGTCAGCCAGCATCATCCAGGCTGGGCCCTGACTATTTCGCTGGAGCCGATAGAGGAGTATATGGAACGCGGAGGAATGTCGACTTCGACCCGAAATGCCGCCCGTATGATTTGGCCTTATCAGCTGCCTAATTATAATGAGGAGATGCTTGCCCGCCTGCTCTTCTGCTTTGAAAATGACCCGGAGAAAGACAAAGGGTTTATTTCAGGCGCGCAGGATTCGATAGGCATTTGCATGTCGGGGCTGAACCGCCACTACTATGACAATACTTACTGGCCGTCGAAAATCGAATCGATTCATGATGAGGAGACCCTGCAATGGCTGGAAAAGCACCTGTGCCTGGTGCCCACGTTCCCTCGCCGGCAGGGCAGTTCGGTCGTTGAAGGGAAA
>CAMWSP010000185.1 GCA_947176935.1 uncultured Porphyromonadaceae bacterium
AGTTGCCGAGCCGGTCTGACCTACAATTACGGAGCCGCAGTCGATAACATCGTCGGCTTTAGGCGAAATCAACACCGCAGGCTTGGATGGGGTGGGAGGAGTGGGATCATCACCGCCCTGGCCGTTGAGATGTGCGCTCAGGTCAAAGGCAACGTCTTTTTTCGAGCCCCATATATAGTCGGCAAGGTCGGGGAAATCTATGAAGGGATTACGGTTGCCCTGCTCCTTATAGATGGCTTCGTTGCGGTCTATTTCCTTTTGGCTTACAACGTCTGAGTCGTTCCAGCGCAGCAGTAGTTCCTGGCCCCAGGTGACCAGAGTGGGATAGTCTTCCTTGACGAACATGGTGCCCCATGAGTCTTGGTTTTTCCAAGCTATGTCGGGGTAACAGGTTGCCATGTAGAAATATGTGCGGGCATTGTCGCCTTTATATTCGTCGGCCGGTTCGTAGATATAGCCGCCCTGACCGCCGTGGCCGTTCTTGGGTTTGCCGATAATGGTTACGCCGTTGGTCCAAGTGGGGTTATCGGTTTCGCCCAGGGGGTAGTTGCTTTTGCGCGAGTTGGCGGTGGCGTCGGAGGGATACAGGTGGTTAATGTCTTTATAGGCAGCATTTTTTGTGCCGCCCCACCAGCTGTTGGCTACGGCATGTTCGATGTTCATACCGTCTTTGCCGCTCGAGGCTTTGCGCCGTTCGTTGCTGTAGATGTCCCACCACGTGCCGTCGGAGCGCACGTCGGTGTTGCGGAAAGCATCCCAGGTTTTGTCGCCATAGGATATTTCCTTGTGGTTCTTGATAGCGTTATATGCGGCGCGCTTGAGTTCGGTGCCTTTTTTACCGTCAAGGCCTGAATAGTAGCCTGAAGGGATATTGCGTTCGGCGGCAACGGCGGTCAAAGCCATAGCAGCAGTGAGAGTTGCGAATAGATAATGTAGTTTCATTTGATTGTATTATTTGGAGAGCAAAGTTAACATTTTCGGCAGAATTTTCCAAATTTTTATGCCGGATCAACATCGTAATGTATTGATGTGCCGTGGAGTTGGCCTTGTGTGTGGATGGTTTCGACTGCGTTGCGAAGGATTGTCTTGACTTTAGCCATTGATGCGCCGACTTCGATTTTGAGCATTATACGGCGTATGTACATTGATTGAACGCGACGTACGGGCGGAGTGTCGGGGCCGGCTACGCGGTTTCCGAGCAGCAAACGCAGCTCTCTGGCGTAGGCTTCGGCCGCATTTTTTAGGTCATTTTCGTCTCTATTACGTAACAAAATGACGATAATTTTGGTAAAAGGCGGGAAAAAATGTGTACTTCTCTCGGAAATTTGGTAACCGTAGAAGCCCTCGTAGTCGTGGGCCTTCATGAAGCCTATGACCGGGTGGTCGGGCTGACCGGTCTGAACGATTACCTTGCCGGCAACATCGCGGCGCCCGGCGCGCCCGGCAACTTGGAGCAGCATGTTGAACGCGCGCTCCGAAGCGCGGAAGTCGGGCAGGTTGATAAGGGTGTCGGCGCTGAGGACCGCAACGACTCTGACGCCGTCGAAGTCCAGCCCTTTGGTCACCATCTGGGTGCCGACCAGAATGTCGGCCTTGCGTTGCGAAAAGGAGGAAATGATGTCGAGGTAGCCATCTTTATTGCGTGTGGTGTCGAGGTCCATGCGCAGAATCCGTGCTTCCGGCAGTTCGCGCTCAATCAGGTCCTCGATTTTTTCCGTTCCGTAGCCGATGATTTCCATAGATGGTTCATGGCATACGGGGCATATTGCCGGCATTTTATATTCGGCGCCGCAATAGTGGCAAATGAGTTTGTCGGCCCGGCGATGATAGGTGAGAGAAACGTCGCAGTGCTCGCATTTGGGAATGTAGGCACACTGCGAGCATCGCGCCATTGGAGCGAAGCCGCGGCGGTTATGGAAAACGATTGCCTGACTGCCGTTTGCAACTGTTTGTTTAAGCTGCTGTTTAACTTCGGGGGCGAAGGGGGAGTCGTTCCATTTCTTTTTCCACTCCTTTTTCATGTCGACGACCTCGATTTCCGGCAACTCAACGCCGCCGAAACGTTCGGTCAGTTCAACGAGTCCATAGCGCCCCGATTTGGCTTTATAGTAGGTCTCTACGGCCGGAGTGGCAGAACCGAGGAGTGTTTTGGCCCCGTGCATGGAGGCGAGGACTATGGCGCAATCGCGCGCGTTATAGCGCGGAGCCGGGTCGAACTGCTTGTAGCTCGGTTCATGCTCTTCGTCGACGATAACAAGTCCTAAATTTTGGAACGGCAGGAATATCGACGAGCGCGCGCCGATAATCACCATCGGCTCGGATGAGCGACGCAGCCGGCGCCAGATGTCGACCCGCTCGTTGTCGGTGAACTTGCTGTGGTAAACGATGACTTTAGAGCCGAACACCCGCTGCAGGCGTCCGGTGAGCTGCGTTGTCAGCGCTATTTCCGGAACGAGCATCAGGGCCTGCTTGCCCTGCCGGAGCATGCGGCTTATAAGGTGGATGTAGATTTCGGTTTTGCCGCTCGAGGTCACTCCGCGCAGCAATGTTACGTCCTTGCGGTCGTCGAGCCAGCTGCCAATAATTCCGTTCAGGGCCGTTTGCTGGGCGTTTGAAAGGACGGGGAGCGGCTGGAGCTCCATTCCCTCGCGCGGGGCGAAGCGGTTGGTTTCGCGGCGCTCAACTCTAACCAGCCCTTTGTCGGCCAGCGCTTTCAGAATTGCCGAACTGCAGCCGCTTTTGTCGAGCAGCGCGTCTTTATTGATTTCCAGGCTGCGGCCGGCAAGCTGCAGGGCGGTGAGCAGCAGGTGTTCCTGCTTGGCGGCGCCGCGCACCTTTGCAAACGCCTGCGCGCGCCAATGGCTAAGGCCTGAATCGGGCGGCAAGCAAACGATTGTTTGTTTCAGCGAGCGGTAGCGCTCAACGATTTTTTCGGAAATCATTGCCAGTCGCCGCTCTATCAGTCCGGCCAATACCTGTTCCGGCCGGGATTTCACGCCGGTTTTCTTAACCAGTTCCCCGACCGTGATTTTGCCTTCGTGTTGGAGAGTCTGCATTATCAGCGCCTCCTCGTCGGTCAGCCCTTCGAGGTCGGAGCTTTCGGCATCGGCTCCGAGTTCAACAAACGTTTCGCTTTCGAGTTTCAGTCCGGCCGGTAGCGCCGCTTTCATAACGTCGCCAATGGAGCAGAGATAATAGTCGGCAATCCACTGCCACAGGCGCAGCTGAGGGTGAACCAGAACCGGCTCGTTCTCGCGGTCGAGAATGCGGTCGACGGGTTTGATTTCGTAGCCTTCCGGTTTAGCGGCGCAAGTGTTTACGACTATAGCAGTGTAGAACTTGCGGCGACCGAAGGGCACCACCACTCTCATGCCGACATGAAGCCTTCCCTCCATTTCCGGGGGAACGGAGTAGGTAAACAGCGCATTGAGCGGCAGCGGCACTATTACTTCAACAAAATTCAAGATTTAAATTTAATAAATTTTTTGTAAAATCGTTTTTAACATTCTGAATTAACGCTTTTTAGCTTATGTTTTCTTGCAAAACAAGGCAAATTTGCGTAACTTTGCATAAAACATTAGCGGTGCGCTGATTGTTATTACAGTGAACTTGAAAAAATATTATATACTTGAATTTTGGTTATGAGGGAGGTGCGTGTCTGTGAAGATGCGCAC
>CAMWSP010000186.1 GCA_947176935.1 uncultured Porphyromonadaceae bacterium
CTGCGCACCAACATCGAACTGCTGGGCGAGTTCTTCGCGCCCGGCGAAGTGGCCGAAATCTGGATTACATTCCCCGACCCGCAGATGAAGAAAGTGCGCAAACGCCTCACCGCTACAAATTTCCTTGAAATGTATCGCAAGATTCTCGCTCCCAGCGGAATCATCAACCTGAAAACCGACAGCCCGGTCCTCTACGAGTACACCTCTCGGCTTGTTGACCTCAACAAGCTGCCGGTTATAAAGCGCACCGACAACCTCTATGCCAATCCACAGGGAGTTGACCGCATTCTGAACATCCGCACGCACTACGAAAAGCAATGGCTGTCGCGCGGACTGACTATAAAATATCTCGCTTTCGGGCTGCCCGCCGACATCGAACTGCAGGAACCCGAAGCATCCGACATAGAATTCGACTCTTACCGCAGCTACGGCCGCAACTATAACGACAATGGAACAGACACAACAGCTATATCCTAACCTGATTCTCGATGCTCTGAAAACCGTTCGCTACCCCGGCAACGGCAAAAACATCGTTGAGCTTGGAATGGTGGCCGACGATATCCGCATCGACGGCCGCAAAGTATCCTTCACCTTAATATTTTCCAAGTCGACAGACCCGTTCATCAAATCGGTGGTAAAGAGCGCCGAAACTGCGATTCTCACCTATGTGGCGCCCGACGTCGACATCAAAGGCAACATCGCCGTATCCGCTCCTGAACCGCAAGTCCAGAAGCCAGTTCCGGTTCTCCCGGGCGTAAAGAACATTATCGGCGTAAGCTCCGGCAAAGGCGGCGTAGGCAAAAGCACCGTAGCCGCCAACCTCGCTGTGGCGCTGGCCCGACGCGGCTTCAAGGTCGGCCTGCTCGATGCCGACATCTTCGGCCCGTCAGTTCCTAAAATGTTCGGCGTTGAAGACGAGCAAATTTACATCCACTCCGTCGATGGCCGCGACCTCATCATCCCGGCCGAGCGCTATGGCGTCAAAATCCTTTCAATCGGCTTTATGGTGGACCGCAACAAGCCGGTTCTATGGCGCGGCTCCATGGCTTCAAACGCCCTGAACCAGCTCATCACCCAGGCCGACTGGGGCGAGCTCGACTATTTCCTGATCGACATGCCCCCCGGCACCTCCGACATTCACCTGACCCTGGTTCAGACTCTTGGTCTGACCGGTGTTGTTGTGGTTTCCACCCCTCAGGAAGTGGCTCTGGCCGACGCACGCAAAGGCATAGCCATGTTCATGGACGACAAGGTCAACGTGCCGGTGCTCGGTCTGGTTGAAAACATGGCGTGGTTCACCCCGTTGCGCCACCCCGACGAACAATATTTCCTCTTCGGCCGCGAAGGCGCCAAGCGCCTGGCTGAGGAGCTCAATGTTAAACTCCTGGGGCAGATTCCGTTGGTTGAAGACATCTGCCGTCAGGCCGATGCAGGCGAACCTATAGCGCTTGCCGACAGCATCGAAGGGCTCGCTTTCGTCGACCTGGCTAACGAAGTTGTCAGAGCCATTGACCAACGCAACTCAACTCTCCCCCCCACTCAAAAAGTTCAAACCCACAAATAACCCATAACCATGATCAGACTCAACGCTTTTGCACGCCTCGAAGCAGGCGCCCGTCGCGGCGAACTCATCGCCGCCGCTGCTGAACTCGTAAAACTCTCCCGCAAGGAAAACGGATGCGTTTCCTACGATTTCTTCGCCTCTGAAACCGACAGCCGCCACTTCATGTTCTGCGAAACCTGGGCCGACGAAGACGCGCTCGCAAGCCACGCCGCCTCCGAACACTTCATCCGCCTGGTCGCCACCATCGAAGAAATCACCGGACCGCTGAAACTCGAAAAATTCATCTTCTGATGGCGCGCCCGTATCGCGACTCACTTTCATGGACCCGGACACTGCTCCTTGTAGCCGTGGCCGGGCTTTTGGCTTACTGCATTTTCATTGCGTATAGCCACCCCGCTGCCGCCGGCGAAACCCCTTCGCGCCTTCCCTCAGCCAAAGCCCTTATGGAAGTTAAAGGCGCTGATGGAATCAGAATTACCTACGACAATTTCGAGGTCAACTTCAACCCCGAACTCCACATTCCCAACTTTGTTGCCTGGGAACTGACAAGCGCCGAAACCCAAGGCACGGAAAAACGCCCGAAGTTCACATCCGACCCCAACGTTGAAGGATGCGCCGAATCGCGCGACTACACCGGCTCCGGCTACGACCGCGGCCACATGGCTCCCGCCGCCGACATGACATTCAGCCCCGAAGCCATGAGCCAATGCTTCCTGATGACCAACATCGCCCCGCAGAGCCATAGCCTCAACAGCGGCACATGGAAAAAGCTCGAAGAAAAATGCCGTACATGGGCCCGAATCGACTCAGCCATCATCATAATTTGCGGCCCCGTGCTCACCCCCGCCCCGAGCTCATTTATCGGTAAAAATCAGGTAGCAGTGCCCCATGCCTTCTTCAAGGTCATTCTCTCCCCATTCGCCAATCCGCCCAGAGCCATAGGCTTCATCATGCCCAACAGGAGAGTTGCCGGCGGCCTGCAGGCCACCGCCGTAAGCGTTGACAGCGTTGAAGCGGCAACCGGCCTCGACTTCTTCAGCGCCCTGCCCGACTCGCTCGAAAACATCATTGAAGCACAAAATCGTTTCAACTACTGGTCAACACTCAAATAATGCTCCCCGACTCCACAATCTGCGCCATATCAACCCCGCCCGGCACCGGCGGCATAGCCACCGCCCGCATCTCCGGCCCGCAAGCCATTGAAATATCCAACCGGATTTGGCAAGGCAAATCGCTCCTCGACCTGCCGTCACACACCGTACATCTCGGCACCATCATCGACCCTGCCGACTCCAACCTGCCGCTCGACACCGCCGTAGCCACCCTCTACCGCGCCCCGCGCTCCTTCACCGGCGAAGACACCGTGGAAATCACCGTCCATGGCTCCCGCTGGATTCAGCGCCAGCTAATCAACCTGCTCATACGTCAGGGAGCCAACCTCGCCGAACCCGGCGAATTCACCCGCCGCGCCCTCATCAACGGCCGGCTCGACATGGCCGAAGCCGAAGCAGTCGGCGACATGATTGCCGCATCATCGCGCGCAGCCCAGCGCGTGGCCCTCTCTCACCTGCGTGGCCACTACTCCCGCCGCCTTGACCAACTCCGCGCCCAACTCCTCGAACTCTCCGCCCTCGTTGAACTCGAACTCGACTTCTCCGAAGAAGACGTAGAATTCGCCGACCGCCAACGTCTGCTCCGCCTTGCAACCGAAATCCACACCCAAGTCACCGCTTTGGCCAACTCCTTCTCAACAGGCCAAGCCATCAAAGACGGCATCCCCGTAGCCATAATCGGAGCCACCAACGCCGGCAAATCCACCATACTCAACCGCCTCTTGGGCGAAGACAAAGCCATCGTTTCCGACATCCACGGAACCACCCGCGACATCATCGAAGACACCGTTGAAATCAACGACACCCTCTTCCGATTCATCGACACCGCCGGCCTCCGCTCAACCTCCGACCCAATCGAAAACATCGGCATAGACCGCTCACTCAAATCCGCCGCCACCGCCGCCATAGTCCTTGGGGTCAGCGACCCCGCCGACCCCCGCGGCATAGCCGACACCTGGGCCCGCAGCGAAAACCGTCTCGACCCGCAAACCAAACT
>CAMWSP010000187.1 GCA_947176935.1 uncultured Porphyromonadaceae bacterium
CCATCTTATTAACTAGCTCTTCAGAATACTTGGGGGGGGGCCGGCTAAGGATGGCTGCGCGGACGCCGGCCGATAAGGTGGGGGTGGGCTCGGTGATGCCGCGTTCGGTGCCGGCAAGCTTCGAGGTGTAGCCGCTCAGGAAGTAATATTTGGTCTGCTCGGGCGAGAGGATGCTAACGGGAGGCAGCACACCGTAAGCGTCGGCGCTCAGGAAGATAACGTTCTTGGCTTCGGGGCCGGCCGAGGGCTTAACGATGTTCTTGATGTGGTCAATGGGGTAGCTAACGCGGGTGTTTTCGGTCACGCTCTTGTCGGCGAAGTCGATTTTGCCGTTGGCGTCAACGGTAACGTTTTCGAGCAGGGCGTCGCGGGTAATGGCGTTGTAAATGTCGGGTTCGCTTTCCTTGTCGAGGTTGATAACCTTGGCGTAGCAGCCGCCTTCGAAGTTAAACACGCCGTTGTCGTCCCAGCCGTGTTCGTCGTCGCCGATGAGCAGACGCTTCGGGTCGGTCGAAAGGGTGGTTTTGCCGGTGCCGGAAAGACCGAAGAAAATAGCGGTGTTTTCGCCGTTCTTGTCGGTGTTGGCCGAGCAGTGCATCGAAGCCATGCCTTTCAGGGGCAGGTAGTAGTTCATGATGGAGAACATGCCCTTCTTCATTTCGCCGCCATACCAGGTGTTGATGATAACCTGCATGCGTTCGGTCAGGTTGAAGGCTACGCAAGTTTCGGAGTTGATGCCGAGTTCTTTCCAGTTTTCAACTTTAGCCTTCGAAGCGTTCAGAACAACGAAGTCGGGCTTGAAGTTGTCGAGTTCTTCCTTGGTGGGGCGGATGAACATGTTGGTAACGAAGTGAGCCTGCCATGCTACTTCAACAATGAAGCGAACGGCCAGACGGGTGTCCTTGTTGGTGCCGCAGAAAGCGTCAACAACATAAAGGGGCTTGTTCGAAAGCTCCTTGTCGGCGATTTCCTTCAGGGCCGACCAGGTGGCGGGAGTAATGGGCTTGTTGTCGTTCTTATATTCTTCGGAGGTCCACCAGATGGTGTCGCGGCTAATGTCGTCCATAACGAAGAATTTATCTTTAGGCGAGCGGCCGGTATAGATGCCGGTCATAACGTTCACGGCGCCGAGCTCGGTTTCCTGGCCTTTTTCATAGCCGGTCAGAGCGGGGTTGGTTTCGTCAACGAAGAGCTGGTCCCAGGAGGGGTTGTGGAAAACTTCGGGAGTACCCGTGATTCCATACTGAGTCAAATCGATCTTGCTCATAAGTGGTTTGATTACTTGAATTGTTGTATTGGGTTTTTATTGTGTTTTAAAATTCGCCTTGTTTATCACGTGCAAAGGTACGAAATAATTTCAAATCACAAAAACAATTATTCTTAATTTCAAATAATATTTGCTAACTTTGCAGCCCGAATAGAGTATAATATTTAGAAAAAGATGAGCGATAAGCTTTGGAATAGCGAGTATCTGAAGGTTATGACGAGCAATTTTCTGCTCTTTTTCGCCTTCTATCTGCTGACGCCTCTGCTGCCTATATATCTCGACCAGCAGTTCAGCGCCAACAAGGACATTATTGGCCTGGCACTGAGCGGCTACGTCGTGGCAACGCTCCTCATAAGGCCGTTTTCCGGGTTCGTCGTCGACTCATTCAACCGCAAAACGGTTCTCATGTTCTGCTTTTTCTTCTTTTTCCTCTGCTTCGCCGGCTATATCGGCGCCGGAACCCTGCTGATGTTCGCCATAGTGCGCACCTTCCACGGCATCCCCTTCGGCGCAACCACCGTGGCCAACTCCACCGTGGCCATCGACACTCTCCCCTCCGCCCGACGCAACGAAGGAGTGGGCTACTACGGGCTGAGCAACAATCTGGCCATGGCCATCGCCCCCAGCGCCGGTATATATATTTATGGTGCCACCAATAACTTCGCGCTCCTGTTCTGGATCTCGCTGATTCTGGCGCTGGCCGGTTTCATCGTAACCACCACAGTGCGCCTGCCCCGGCGCGCCCCGGTGGCCGGAAAGCCCAAACTCAGCATGGACCACTTTTTCCTGGGCCGCGCATGGCTCATGGCCATCAACATCAGCCTGTTCGGCCTCTGCTGGGGAATCATGAGCAACTACGTTGCCATCTATGGCCGCGAATCGCTCGGAATCACCGACGGCACCGGCATTTTCTTCGCAATCCTGTCGGGCGGACTGATTCTGTCGCGCCTGCTCGGAGTGCCGCAGCTCCGCAAGGGCAAGATTGTTGAAAACTGCCTCCGCGGAGTCCTTCTCTCAACCCTCGGCTTCGGACTCTTTGCCGGCGCCTGGGGGCAGTGGAGCTTCTACCTCTCGGCCCTGCTCGTGGGCCTCGGCAACGGCCAGATGTATCCCGCGTTCCTCAACATGTTTCTCAACGTTGCGCGCCATGACCAGCGCGGAACCGCCAACTCCTCCATCCTCATCTCCTGGGACCTCGGCATGGGCCTCGGCATCCTTCTGGGCGGCCTCATCGCCGAATATAGCGGCTATGCGGCGGCATTCCGCATCGTGGCCGTAACCCAGGCCGCCGGCGCCCTCCTCTTCGCCGTCGCAACCCGCAGCTTCTACCTCCGCCGCAAGCTCTGAACGCGCCGCGCAAACCCCTAAAACCCACAATATTTTCCTAAAAAAGTTTTGAAAATATAAAAAAAACGTTTAAATTTGTCGGCAATTTATAACCAAACCTAACCTAATCAAGTTCGGGGCCGAGCGCAAGCAAAACCCCAAAACTAACTAATCATCAACTATTTACCATGGATAAACTCAGAGTTATCTTGCTCCTCCTGGTTGGCTTTCTGCCTGCCTGGCTATCCATGTCGGCCCAGAGCCTGACCGTTTCGGGCACTGTCAACGACAAGGAAGGAGAACCGATTATCGGCGCTACCGTCAGGGTAGACAACTCAAAAGAAGCTACCGCCACCGACATCGACGGCAACTTCACGCTGAAAGTGGCAAAATATCCCGCCGCCATCACAGTATCCAGCATCGGCTATCAAGCCAAAAAAGTCACCATCAGCTCAGCCGCTCCCGTAACCATCGAGTTGGCCGAAGACTCCGAAATGCTCGAAGAAGTAGTCGTTATCGGCTACGGCACCGTGCGCAAGGCCGACCTCGCCGGCTCCGTCAGCGTCGTCGATAGCAAAGCCTTCTCCGCTCAGCCCGTAACCACCGTTGGCGAAGCCCTCCAGGGCCGCGTTTCCGGCGTCAACGTTATCAGCGGTGGCGTTCCCGGCGCATCCCCCAAAATCCGCATCCGCGGCGCCAACTCAATCAACAAGAGCAACGAACCGCTCTACGTTGTCGACGGCCTCGTGCGCGAATCCGGCCTCGAAGGCATCAACCCCGAAGACATCGCCTCAATGCAGATTCTTAAAGACGCTTCCTCAACCGCAATCTATGGTTC
>CAMWSP010000188.1 GCA_947176935.1 uncultured Porphyromonadaceae bacterium
ATTTTACCTTAGCGGCGAGTTCTGCACCGGCTTTGAATTTCACAACCTTGCGTGCAGCGATTTCTACTTTTTCTTTGGTGCGGGGGTTGATGCCCTGACGAGCAGCCTTTTCAACCGATGCGAAAGTGCCGAAGCCAACGAGAGCTACTTTGTCGTTGTTGGCAAGTGCTTCGCTGATAGCTTCAACGGTTGCATCAAGTGCATTCTTGGCGTCTACCTTGGAGAGGCCGGCCTTTTCGGCAATAGCATTTACGAGTTCAGTCTTGTTCATTTGTGTGAATTATTGAATGTTGAAAAATGAAATTTGGCGCAAAGTTAAAGCTAAATTTCGGAAAAACAAAGGCATAGGTCCAATTTTTTTACAAAAATAATAAGTTTTCGGTTAAGAATTGTTAAATTGTGGGGCGAGACTCTCATTTTATGCGTAAATTTGTGTTGTAGTTTGAAACGAAAACTCTCATAGCAATGATAATAGCTTCTCAGAAACGCAAAGAAAATATAGCCGAATATCTGCTCTATATGTGGCAGATTGAAGACCTTATCCGTGCCTACGGACTCGATATAGATAAGATTCGCCAATATCATATTGACCGGATTCCTGACCTCGACGACGAAAAACGCCGCGAAATGACCGGCTGGTATGAATCGCTGATAGACATGATGCGCCGCGAAGGCATCACGGAGCGCGGCCACCTTCAGATGAACAGGAACACCATGAATCAGCTGGTGGAATTGCATCGCGCGCTGCTTGCCGATCCGAAATTCAGCGACTACTCGGCTGAATTTTATCGCACATTGCCTTATATCGTCGACCTCCGCTCGCGGGCCGGAGCCGAAAGCGAGGGCGAGATTGAAACTTGCTTCACCGCACTCTACGGCCTGTTGCTGCTGCGTTTGCAGGGCAAGGAGATTTCCGAGCAGACCCGGGATGCTCTCAAGCAGATTTCAAAGTTTATCGCCACTTTGAGCGGCTACTTCCATAAGAACGAACAGGAACCGATTTTCAAGAATGATTAAGCAACTGATATTCTCGGCCATTCTTGCTGCGGCTGTTCCCGCAATGGTTTGCGCTGACGATCACCTGGCAATCGTCAATCCGGCGGTTCCGGCAAGTGTGTTGTTTGCCGGAGTAAGGGTGAATCTCGACGACGTTGACCTATATGAGCGCCTCGACCGCGAACTGACCTCGATGGTCTATACCCACGGCAATACGCTGCTGACCATCAAGCGTGCCAACCGCTATTTCCCGCAGCTGGTCAAGGCCCTGAAAAAACATGGCGTGCACGAGGACTATATATATATGGCGTGCATCGAAAGCTATCTCAACCCCATTGCCCGCTCCGCGGCCGGGGCTGCCGGTATATGGCAGTTCATGCCTGCAACCGCCAAGCAATACGGCCTGGAGGTAAACGATGAGGTCGACGAGCGCTATGACCTTGAGAAAGAAACCGCTGCCGCATGCCGCTACATCAAGAGCGCATATCAGAAATATGGCAACTGGGAATCAGTGGCCAGCAGCTACAACGGCGGCACCGCACGGATAACAAAAGAGCTCGAGGCCCAGCAGGTCAACAGCGCGTTCGACCTTTGGCTGACCGACGAAACGCGTCGCTACCCGCTGCGAATGATTGCAATGAAACTGATAATGGAAAATCCACGCAAATATGGCTTTATCCTTACCGACAATCAACTTTACCAGCCTCACCGCTACACTGAAGAGGTAGTGTCAGGTCCGGTTGAAGACTGGCCGACATGGGCTCAAAGCAGAGGTATCGACTACGCTACGCTGCGGGAATATAACCCGTGGATTCGCGCTAAGAAGCTCACCAACAAGACCGGCAAATCCTACACCGTGCGGATTCCCAAACCGGAATCGCTGAGCCGTAGCAAACAAGGACATACCACCTATAACCCGAACTGGACACGCTGATGGCCAAGAAAAAAGCAGACAACGAAGAAGCGCTTGAATCGCTGGTGGTTTCCGGCGCGAGGGTGCATAACCTCAAGAATATAAATGTTGAGATTCCCCACGGCAAGCTCACCGTTATTACCGGTTTGAGCGGGTCGGGCAAGTCTTCGCTGGCATTCGACACCATTTTTGCCGAAGGTCAGCGCCGCTATATTGAAACATTCTCCAGCTATGCGCGCCAGATGCTGGGCACTCTTGAGCGCCCTGACGTTGACCGCATAACCGGGCTCTCGCCGGTTATAGCCATCGAGCAGAAAACGGTTAACCGAAACCCGCGCTCAACCATAGGCACCACAACCGAAATCTATGACTTCCTGCGCCTGCTCTACGCCCGTGTGGCTACGGCCCGAAGCTACATCTCCGGCAAGCCTATGGAAAAGTTCAGCGAGGAGAAGATTCTTAACCTGATTCACCAGCGCTTCGGCGGCCATAAGATTTTGATTCTAGCGCCGTTGATTCGAAACCGCAAAGGTCACTATCAGGAGCTCTTCGAACAGCTGACCAAGAAGGGATATATCAATGTGAGGGTCGACGGCAAGATGCGCGAAATTACGCCCGGAATGAAGCTCGACCGTTATAAGAATCACACCATAGAGCTGGTCGTAGATAAAATTATGGTGAACGATGCCGACGATACGCGCCTGCGCAACAGCGTGGGCACGGCTCTTCAGCGCGGCGACGGTCAGTTAATCATTTGCGACGTTGATAACAACAACGAGCTGACACACCTTTCGCGCACTCTCATGGACGCGGAAAACGGCATCAGCTATCGCGATCCGGCGCCCCATAACTTCTCGTTCAACTCGCCCTTGGGCGCGTGCCCGAAGTGTAAAGGCATCGGAGCAATCAACGTTATCGACGTAGACAAGATTATCCCGAACCGAAAGCTCAGCATCGCTGCCGGCGGCATAGAACCTCTCGGCAAGAAGAAAGACAGCATTATTTTCCGCCAGATAGAGCAACTTTGCCAGCGCTATGGCTGCACGCTCTCAACGCCAATAGAAAAGCTCCCCGAGGAACTGCTCGACGAAATCCTCTACGGCTCGGCCGAGAAACTCGACATCAACCCCGGCAACGGCTATCTGAGCAGCATATACCGAACCTACGACGGCATTGTGCGCTACATTGAAATGCAGCAATCTGACGATGCCGACGACTCCGCCAAGCGCTGGAGCACTCAGTTCTATTCGCGGACGGAATGCCCGGAGTGCCACGGCGACCGCCTGAACATCGAAGCCCGCCATTTCTTTATCGGCGACAAGAATATAGCCGACCTCTGCCGGCTGGATATTTCGGAGCTTACGGAGTGGATAAAGAATGTCAATAATCTGCTCGACACCCCCAAGCAGATAATCGCCACTGAAATTCTCAAGGAAATAGCCGTTCGACTCAGTTTCCTGGAGGATGTGGGGCTGGGCTATCTGTCGCTGGGTCGCGC
>CAMWSP010000189.1 GCA_947176935.1 uncultured Porphyromonadaceae bacterium
GGTGAGCGTCGGCTCCCAGTTGCGATATTTGGCCTCTTCGAGCAGGAACCAGGCCGTTTCGATGCAGTGGCCGGGATTGATGGTGCGGCCGTTGAGAGTGTCGATAAGCTTGCCGTCGGGCGTAACCATTTCGAGCAGCGCCTTGTATTCGGGATGCACGAACAGCTTGGCAATCATTTCCAGCGAAAGGCTGATTTGCTCGTCGAGCGCCGGGTCGGCTATGGCTTCACGGATGCGGGCGGCGGTATTGATGAGAATCATGGTCACGCTGTGGCCCACGGCCTGCAGAGTCGGCAGATATTTCGGCTCCAGAATGCCGGGAGTGGCGATGAAGCGCTGAATATCCTTGAACAGACGCAAAGCCTTTTCGGCGTAGGTCTTATCGCCGGAAGCCAGCGAATATTCGCTCATGGCTATGGCGGCGAAACATTCCGAGAAAACATAGCGGCGTTTGCGCAGGGGAGTGCCGTCGGCCATCACTTCGAAATACATGCGGCCATCTTCCGGGTCAAAGCAGTGGGCTTCTATAAAGTCGATGCAGCTGCGCGAGAATTCGAGGTATTCGGGGCGCTTTTCGAGGTTATTGTAGGCGAACGCATAGATAAAACCGCAGCGGCCCTGGAACCACACCGACTTGGTGGAGTCCATCAGGCGGCCTTCGCGGTCAAGGCAGGTATAGACGCCGCCGTTGACCTTGTCCCATCCGTGTTCGAGCCAGAAGGGAAGAATATTTTCGAGGGCGTCGGCGCGATAGCGGTCGCTCCAGGCGCGCAGATAGGCTGATTGTTCGGGAGTTATCATAGCTGATTGCACTTTTCAAAGAATCCGATTTCTTCGAGCTCGCGGCGCATGGCGGCTTCTTCGTCGGGGGTGATGTTGCGGAAAGGTGTGCGGTTCGGGCCGAGGTCGAGGCCTATGAGCTTCATGATGCGCTTGCCGCCCACAATATTGCCGCGATAACGGCAAATAACGTTGATAACCTCCTGGGCAAAGTTCTGGTGCTCGCGTGCGGCCTCGATGTCGCCGCGATCCCAGGCTTCGATAATGGCGTTGAGTTCGCGGCCGTTATAGTTGGTGGTGCCGCCTATTCCGCCCTGGGCGCCGCCCATAGCCAGCGCGGGCAGAATGGTTTCGTCCTGACCGTGGAGCATGTCGAACTTGCCGCCGTCATACATGCGGCACTGGTTGTATTCATAAATACTCTCATAGGTATATTTGATGCCGGCGAAGTTAGGCACTCGGCCGTCTACCGCCTTGAGCAGGTCGAGCATGGGCAGGTAAGCGCCGTTGAAAGCGGGAATATGATAGAAATAGAACGGCAGTTCTGGAGCGCCGCAGGCAATTTCCTCGATATATTTCACCAGCTCTTCAACGCGGCCGATTTTCGGAAAGGGAGGAGCCATGGCGCCGATGCCCCACGCGCCGATTTCTGCGGCATGGCGGGCCAGTTCGCGGCTGTCGCGAACGCAGCAGCTGCCAACATGAACAATAACCTTGAAGCCTTCGGGTGCGGCCTTGACCCAGGCCTCGGCAATAGCCTTGCGCTCATCGGTGGTGAGCATATAGCCTTCGCCCGACGAACCGTTTACGAACACGCCTTTGAGGCCGTTCTTTTTCAGCATTGCCGCATAGGCGGGAATAGGAGCGAGATTAACGTTGCCTTCGGCATCGAAGGGAGTAAAGGGGGCGTCGATGAGCCCGTGGATTTTTTCAAATTTCATAGGTTAACTAATTATATGTCGGTTTGAATTGATTCTTGAAGTTCGAGTTCCGCCATGTCGGCGTCGTCGTGGGTCGGACGGAGCACCAGCAGCTGCAGAGCCAGCGCAATGAGCAGAATGCCACCCATAATGGCGAAGCAGATGCCCAGGCCAACCGATTCGGTCAGCGCGCCGAGCAGCTGGGTGGTTATGGCGCCCATGATAACGCCCATCGAGTTCATGAAGCCGTAGGCCATGGCGCGGCGGCGGGAGTTGACAAACTGGCAGAGAATCGGCATGTTGTTGGCGTCAAACATACCGTAGCCCACGCCGAAACAGAGGCCCGCCAGAACCGAAAGCCAGGCGTTGGTGGCCAGACCGATGAGCACCAGGGCCGGAATCATCATTGCCAGACCGATGGCGCTGGTGTAGATGCGGCCGCGAACATTGCGCTTCACCCAGCGGTCGCTGATAGGGCCGCCGATCATAACGCCGATAAAGCTCGAAACGGCTATGGTCAGCGTGGCCATCGGGCCGGCCCACTCCATTGAAATATTCAGATTATCCTTAAACAGCGTAGGCAGCCAGTTCTTGGTAGCCCAGCCGGGAATGGAGCTGGTTGCAAAGAAGAAAAGAATAACCCAGAAAGCCGCGGTCGAGAACACAACCGTGAGCGACCGAACAACGCTCTCCGACTTTTTGGGCTGCGCGCTTTTAGCTGCGGCTGCAGGCGCCGAGTGGCCCTCCTTTTCATGAAGCAGAAGCATCAGCACCAGCGCATAGGCAATGCCGATAACGCCGAACCAATGGAAAGTTGCCTGCCACGACCAGGTCGTTGCAACCAGCGAGCCGAAACCGCCCAGGGCCTGACCGCAATAAAGGCCGGTCATGTGCAGACCGACGGCCAGCGAACGGCCGGCGCCGGTGAAATAGTCGGCAATAAGCGATAGAGCCGACGGAATATACAGGGCCTCGCTTATGCCCATGATGCCGCGGAGCCACATGAGCTGATTCAGCTCGGTGGCATAGCCCATGGCCAGCGTAACGGCCGACCAAACGCCCAGCGAACCAACAATGAGCCATTTGCGGCTGACGCGGTCGGCAACTGCGCCCGAAAACGGGCTGGCTATGCCATACACCCATAGGAATATGGCCATCAATGCGCCGAAAGCCTCGGCATTCTGCAGTGCCGCGATGTCGGCAGCGATATTCTGCTGCATGGTCGACAGCATCTGGCGGTCAAGATAATTCAGCAGCGCCACCACCCAAAGCAGCGCCACCACTATCCAAGGATAACTTTTCCAATTTTTCATTAACGGTAAAAAGATTTATAAGTTAATATCACCCCACAAAGTTACACAAAAAAACCGAATAACTCCCCACAGCCACTCGAAATGTTAAAAAATCAGCCAAAGTTTAGCTTAAAGTAAACTTTTTGTCATAAATTCTTGTTTATACACAAAACTTTTACTAATTTTGCAACCATAAATCAATGTCCAACCTCATGAAATTCTACTGATAACAATGTCCGAATACTTCAAAAAGCCAACGGACGGCATTAACAACAAACAATATTCATTTTATACAATCTATGTGGACGGCAAATACCCGTTTGAAGATTTTTGTGATTCTTTGAAGCAAAAACGAGATATTAGCAATTT
>CAMWSP010000190.1 GCA_947176935.1 uncultured Porphyromonadaceae bacterium
GTGGAGGCGTTGCCGTCGCGCTGGGCGAAGTAGTGGGGCGACATGATTTCTACGCCGGCTTCGTTGAAGGTGTCCTGGATGTTCTGATGCAGGGCCGACATGATGTCGCCGAGGCGGTCGGCGTCTTTGATGTAGGCGTTGATCTGATAGCAGGGGTAGTAGTCTTGCAGCTCGGTTTCGAGCACGAAGGGCTTGGGGTCGGCGAGGACGCCGGGAGTGATGCGCGCGGCGTTGATGAGCAGCTGGTGGACCTGGCGCCAGGGGGCGTCGTAGCCAATGGTTACGGTGGTGTGGATAATGAGGCCGAACTGGCGGGCGGAGGCGCTGTAGTTCACGGTGTGGGACGACATGATGAAGGAGTTGGGAATCGTAACGACTTCGTTCTTGGGGGTGCGCAGGCGGGTAACGAACGGGGTCTTTTCGATAACGTTGCCGGTGGTGTCGTTGAGTTTGATGCGGTCGCCGAGCTTGAAGGGGCGCATGTAGGTGATGACCAGGCCGGCAATGATGTTGCCGATAACGGTGCTGGAGCCGAGCGACACTATCAGACCCACGAACACGGATATTCCCTGGAACACTCCGGAGTCTGAACCGGGCAGATAGGGATAGATCATCGCTATCATGAAGGCGTAGAGCAGGAATCGGATGATATTGAAGGTGGGTTGCGCCCAGTCGGGGTAGAAGCCGGAGATTTTCAGTTTTTCGTTTTCGATTTCGTTGGCTATGAAGTGGATGCCTTTGACTATATAGCGGATGCAAAACCAGATGACCAGGATGATGAACAGGTTGGGAATATAGTCGACTATCGACGATAGGACCATGCGCACCGGTTCGATAATGTAGCGGAAAATCGTCATGGCCAGCTTTTCGGTCTGCGGGAATATGGCGAAGAGCATCGGCACGCTGAAGATGAACAGCGTCAGGTAAACGAGATATTTCAGAATGTTGCTCAGCAGAATCAGTATGCGGCCCATGCGGCGCTTGTTGATCAGCTCATAGTCGCGGATAATGAGCGGTTTGAGCCGCTGCTGCTTGAAGCGGATAATCTGGCGGCGCAGCTTGCGGAACAGGAAGTTGGTTAGGCGCACAAGGAGGTATTGCATAAAGATAACAAGCACGAAGAGAATGGCGCGCTTTACTATCTGCAGGAAGTTGTGTTCGTCTTTGAGCTCCTGAATCTTGTCGGCCAGCACCGGTTTATAGGCCTCGGCCAATTCGCGGCGGGTGGTGTTCTGCCACAGGGCGTCCTGGTCGGTGATGCTGACTATGACCTTATGGCCATACATGATGTCGACGTAGCCGTCGTTGTCGAGCAGATAAACCGAATCACGGCTCAGGCTGCGGTCCTTGCCTATTTTGGTCAGGATTTCCGCGGCCATTTCGGCGCGGTCAATGGCCGAATAGCCGCCGCGGCCGGCGTAGAGCATAAAAAGAGTGTCTTCATCAACAACCACGGGTACACCGGGCGTTACGGTACGCAGCGAGTCGATGCACCGGCGCTGCTCGGCGGTTTTCAGCGAGTCGGCGAGCTTGCTGCTGTTGCAGGCGCTGTCGAGCCGCGAGCGCAACATGATTTCGTTGAGCTTCATTTCCTGAAGCTGCAGCGTCAGTTCCTGAAGCCGCATGGAATCGACAACGGCAATCGAATCTTGCGCGCCAACGCCGAAAACAGTGGTCGACACGACCACCAAACTAAGCAGGAAAACCAGAAATCGGTTCATAAGTCAAAGGCTTTGGGTTATGTGATGAATGATTTGGTTGACAAAGTTATAAATTTATTTTGAATTATACACACATCAGACACAACAATATTTCCGGCTCCGCCGCGTTAATAGAACAATGAACACCGGCAGGCGCATATTGCTGTGGGCGCTCGTGGCTTTGGCCGCGGGCCTGATGCTTGCGTCGTGTACCACTCGGAAAAATACCGCCGCCAGCCGCAAGTATCAGGCGTTTATAACCCGCTATAACGTTTACTACAACGGCGACCAGCACTTCGGCGAAACCCTGGCCGACATGGAGCGGAACTATGAAGATGACTACACCGACTTCCTGTTCCCCCACCCAGCCGAGGCAAAGGCTGTGGCCAACGCGCCGCAGCCCTCGGGCGACTTCAAGCGCTCCATCGAAAAGGCCCAGAAGTCAATCCAGCTCCACTCCATCAAGAAAAAACCGAAAAAGAAATCAGGCAAGCAGAGCGACGCCTATAAGGCCTGGCTCAAGCGCGAGGAATATAATCCGTTTATCCACAACGCCTGGATGATGATGGCCCGCAGCCAGTATCTCAACGGCGACTTCCCCGGTGCGGCCGCCACGTTCTACTACATTTCGCGCCATTTTTCCTGGCTACCGGAAACGGTTGTGGAGGCGCAGCTATGGCAGGCGCGCAGCTATGTTGCCTTCGACTGGGTCAACGAGGCCGATGCCATTTTCCAGCGCATCAAGCCCGAGCAGCTCACTTCGGGCAAGCTCAAGGCGCTCTATGATTTCGTGGAGGCCGACATAGCCCTGAAGCGCGGCGACTATGCCGCGGCGATTGCTCCGCTCGAAAAGACCATTAAGCGAACAGGCGGCGCGCAGAAAACACGCCTGCGCTTCCTGCTGGGCCAGTGCTATGCGCGCGAGGGCCGCAAGGCCGACGCCTACAAGGCCTTCAAGCAGGCGGCACAGTCGGGCGGCACCACCTACCGCACCAAACTCAACGCCCGCATCAAGCAGAGCGAAGTCTATGAGGGCAAAGACGTGGAGCCGGAAATCAAGTCGCTGCGCCGAATGACCGCGCTCGACCGCAACAAACCCTATCTCGACCAGATATACTACGCCATAGGCAATCTCTATCTGAGCCGCGGCGACACCGCCAAAGCCATTGAGAACTATGTGCTGGCGGCCGACAAGTCGGAGCGCAACGGCATCGAGAAGGCCATTTCAAACATAACCCTCGGCCAGCTCTACTACGAGCAGGGGCGCTACGACCTGGCGCAGCCCCGGTTCAGCGAGGCGGTGCCCCTGCTGCCGGAGACGTATGCCGACTATGAGCTGCTGAAAAAGCGCTCTGACGTGTTGGACGAACTGTCGGTCTACGCCCAGAACGTCGTTGTGCAGGACTCGCTGCTGCGGCTGGCGGAAATGAGCCCCGACGAGCAGATGAAGGTTATCAAAAAAATCATCGACGACCTCAAAAAGAAAGAAAAGGAAGAAGCCGAGGAAGCCGCCCGCCAGGCCCACGACGCCGAAGCAGCGGCAAATCAGGGCGGCAACACCGACGCCAACGCTCCGACGCAGTTCCAGATGGGGTCAATAGACGATACATGGTTCTTCTATAACTCAGGAACCCTTT
>CAMWSP010000191.1 GCA_947176935.1 uncultured Porphyromonadaceae bacterium
AAATTGAACTGCACCCCAAAAGTTAGTCACAATACTTTTGGGGTGCAGTTCATGGGAGTGAGGGCGTCCCGCCCTCACCATCCGCCCGCCAATTCTTTTTTGTTCCGGCCACGAGCTTCAGCGAGCAAAAAAGTTTGTCTCCGGATGCCCCCTCCACAGGACTAAAACCTCCATTTTTTTCGCACAAAGTATTGCAAAGTAACGCAATATTTCTTAATTTTGCGCTCGACAAAAAATTGTCAATGACATATTGAAAAGCGTTTTTAGCTTAACCCTATCTACGAAATCGCCAATTTCTTCACAAAGAGGGTCAAGCAGTCAAAAAACGCTCATGCTTGTCGCATATCCACTCCCCGACAAGGGGTATCGGTATACGATGTGGCGTGGGAGTGGACTGTTTATTTCTTTGTGTGGCGTTTGGCGATGCCAGTAGATAGATAAACTGAATCGTCCCGCGCTTTTTTTGTATCCATTCATCATCGGATGCTTGCGAGAGATTGGGACAATCTCGCAGCCATTCCACTTCAACCATTATGGATAAACTACTCCAGGCCCACTTCCTTAGCTTGTACTGCATGGTGCTTGCCGACGGAATCATTGAAGCAAAAGAATTAGAAATGCTCTACCGAATTGGCACAGAAAATTACGGCCTGACACTCGAACAAATCACCGAAGCCATCAAGGAATCCGGAACCTCATTCGTTTCTCCACAAAGTCTGGAAGAAAAGATTCAAACTCTCTACGACATGTGCCGGATTGCATGGGCCGATGACGTTATTGACGAATCTGAAACCAATCTGCTAAAAAAGTATATCCTAAAGATGGGATTTCAGACTGAAAACGCCGATGGAATCACATCCTTTATGCTCGAAAGCGTAAAACAAGGTAAAACCGTATCAGAAATCTTAAGCCAAATCCAATAGCATGAGTACCCCGCTTAATCTTAAGGCCATGTTCAGTCAGGCCTCAACTCCTGCAACACAAATTCCCGCCGGGAAAATTAACGAGCAGGAAACATACAAAAGCTATGGAACAAGAATTTGCGGCAAGGTAACAGCCGGAAAAGGTTGTCTGGCTGCATATCTTCAGCAGATTTATAATTCTGAACGTCGCAAACAGGCTCAAGACGAAAACCTGCAGCAACAAAAACGCTCTGAGCTCCAGAATAAGCTAATCGAACTCGACGGCGACATTCGGACCGAACAATCTGCAATCACAAAAATCGAAGCCGACCGCTCGCTCTTCGAAATCAAACTCGCAGAATTGAAAGAGAACCTCCTCATCGCAAAATCCAAAGATGGCGAAGTAAATAAGATGGCCAAATCGAAAATGGACATAGGCTTATTTATAATAGCAATCTTAACAATCTACCTGTTCATTTTCTATAGTTCAACATTCTATACCGCCTTCCTTTTTCAACTAACGGATAGTAACTTAGACATTTCGCTGGGTACTGCAATGTTCAACTCTCGCGCTTTAGCAGACGCATGGGATCATAGTTTTGGCGAATTTCTATTTATCATTACCGCCCCTGTCATATTTCTTGGGCTGGGGTACTCCTTGCATTTCTTCATGGTTCAGAAATCCTTAACAAAATGGTTTAAAGTCCTCACATTGTTTGGTGTAACCTTCGCTTTTGATTGCATTCTTGCTTATAAGATTGGAGAAATGATTCACACAATTACAGGTTGGAGTAACATTGGCAATATCGAGCCTTTCAGCATTAAAATGGCAATCAAAGACATCAACTTTTGGGCGGTAATCTTTTGTGGCTTCATAGTCTACGTTATATGGGGTATCGTCTTCGACATGGTAATGACTGCCTACGAAAACCTGCGCTCAAACAAACATGAAATCCAGTCAATTCAGGAACAAATTGCCAACACCCAACAAAACATTGCTGATTGCAACAACAAACTCAACCAACGCAAAGCCAACATAGCGCGTCTTCAAGCAAAACGCGAAAGCCTAAGCAACAGTCTATCCGGCAATATCTTTATCAATGAGCATCAAATAAAAACCTGCCTGTCGGACTTCTTTGCCGGATGGATAGGCCTGATGCCAGCCCTGGGTTGCAGCCAGGCAGACCAATCTGAGGCGCAAAATATTTATGACACAACAATAACCACACTCTTTATAGCATAATATTATGAAAAAAATCATTATCTCAATCGCAGTTGCCATTGCAGTTGCTGTAGGAATTTCGTTTCTCATTCCAGACAATACCGATAAAGAGACCCCTAAAGAATCTACCGAAGAAAAACTCCCCTGGAATGTCACGGTGTTTTTAGACCTGTCAGATAGACTGCTTCACGGCAGTCCGATTTCTCAAACCGAAATTGACACTACCATTGTCAATCATATCGTTGACCTCTTTATTGATAACTGCGTCAAAACAAAAAGAATCATTGGCAGCAAGAACTCTTTCCAAGTTCTATTCTACCCAACGCCCTCAATCTCAACAATCAACACACTTGCCGCCGACTTAAAGGTTGATCTATCAAAAATTCCGGCCCAGGACAAACGTCAGGCTCTGATAAACCTGCAAGAGAATACTTCAGAAAATTTGGGCATTATCTATCAAACAGTCCTATCAAAACAATCATGGCTTGGATGTGATATTTGGGACTTTTTCAGCAGCAAAAGGATCGATAAATACTGCATTAAACCCGGCTATAGAAACATTATCGTCATACTAACTGACGGATACCTCTTCTACGCCCCCAATAAGATACAAAATGGAAACGCCTACTCCTATATTCTACCCCAAACGCTGAGCAATCCCAATTCCTCGCTTATCGTTCAACGCGATGGGCTAACCGAATTGGAAGTGCTATTCCTGGAAATAAATCCATTCGCTCCTGCGCAAAGAAATCAAATGATTTCAATCATTGGTAACTGGCTGGAAGCAATGGGAGTAGCCAAAGAAAACTATCTGATAAACGAAACCGATATTCCGCAAAACACCAAAATAGTAATCGATAGCTTCCTCAATTAAACAAAATTCCCATCCAAATTCTACGGTTCTCCCACCAACTCGCTCCGTAACTTTGCAGCATCGGAAACGAGCAGCGCCGACCACTGCCTTGGCTCAGCGGAGCCACACCAACGGCGGCAACGAGAACCTTGCCATCCTGAATCCCTTAGATTGTGTGGTGATCCAATAACCGGTCACCCCGAACCCCGGCGAAGCCCAGAGGCAGCTCGCCGGGGTTTAATTATTTTCAATCCTCATCAACCCCTCAACGCCTTAAAGCCCCTTCCGACATTAAAGGCCTTATCAACCCTTCCTCTCAGGCTGCCAACCAAAGCCC
>CAMWSP010000192.1 GCA_947176935.1 uncultured Porphyromonadaceae bacterium
CTGCTCGTTGTTCACAATCTTGGCCAGACGGTCAAGGTCGGTGAAGAGCAGGTGGGCGCGCTTATAGGTTGCGAAGCGGCGGGCGAAGCCGATGATGAGGGCGTTGGGGTTGATGCGGTCAAGAATGCCGAGCACAGCCGATGGGTCGCGCTGGTTGGCGAGCCATTTGGCCTTGAATTCGCGCTTAACGAAGTTGATGAATTTGTTTTTCATCATGACGCGCATGTTCCAGATTTCATCGTCGCTGACGTTGAAGAGGCCCTTCCATGCGTTAACGTCGTCCTGGTGCTGGAACACCTGCTTGCCGAGTTTTTCGGTATAGAAAGCTTTCCATTCCGAAGCTGCCCAGGTGGGCATGTGAACGCCGTTGGTAACGTAGCCTACATGGCTTTCTTTCCAGTCATAGCCTTTCCAGATGCCGGCAAACATTTTCTTGGATACCTCGCCGTGGAGCCAGCTAACGCCGTTGGCTTCCTGGCAGGTGTTCAGGGCGAACACGCTCATGGAGAACTTTTCGCCGCTGTCGGGGTTTTCGCGGCCCATGTTCATGAGGTCCTGCCACGAAATGCCGAGTTTTGCGGGATATTCACCCATGTATTTGCCGAACAGGGCTTCATCGAAGTAGTCGTGGCCGGCGGGCACGGGGGTGTGTACGGTGTAGAGGCTCGATGCGCGAACCAGCTCGAGGGCGGTGTTGAAGTCAACGTGCTTGTCCTGAACGTATTCAACCAGACGCTGTAGGTTGAGCAGGGCGGCGTGGCCTTCGTTGGCGTGGTAGAGGTCGGTGTTGATGCCGAGCTTGCGGAGCATGAGGATACCGCCGATGCCGAGCAGATATTCCTGCTTGATGCGGTTTTCCCAGTCGCCGCCATAGAGCTGGTGGGTGATGGGACGGTCGAATTCCGAGTTCATGTCGAAGTCGGTGTCCATCAGGTAGAGGTTCATGCGGCCAACGTTTACGCGCCAGATGTGGCTGTAGATAATGCGGCCGGGGTAGGGCACTTCGAGAATCATCGGGGTGCCGTCTTCGTTCATAACCTGCTCGATGGGGAGCTGGTTGAAGTTTTGAGGTTCGTAGTTAGCAATCTGCTGACCGTCTACGCTGAGGCTCTGGGTGAAGTAACCGTAGCGATAAAGGAAACCAACGGCGGTCATGGGAACGCGCGAGTCGGAAGCTTCCTTGATATAGTCGCCGGCCAGAACGCCGAGACCGCCGGAATAGATTTTCAGAGCGTTGCAAAGGCCATATTCCATGGAGAAGTAGGCAACCGAGGGAAGATCGGAACGCATCGGTTCAGCCATGTAGGCTTTGAACTCGCGATCGGCTTCCTTGATGCGGGTCATCAGGTCTTTGTCGGCGATAATCTGATTGAGGCGGGTGGAGCTGAGACCCTGCAGAAGCATAACGGGGTTTTCGCCGGTGGCACGCCACAAATCGGGATCGAGTTCGCGGAAAAGGTTTTTGGCTACGCTGTTCCAAACCCACCAGAGGTTCTTGGAAATCGGTTCCAGGGGCTTGAGCTCCTTGGGAAGATTTGCGTTGACAGTCACGTCGCGCCAAACGGGCGCATTGGTGTTGCTGACTTGAAGTTTCATTTCTTCTTTTTTATTGGTTTATTTATTGATTTTCGTTTTCAACACGACGGGCGGCCGAAGCCAGAGCGTCGGTGTAGGCAGTTTCGTAGTAGGTTATGAAGTGCTTCCAAGCTGCGAGGTCGGCAGTGGTCGAGGCTGCTTTGCGCAGTTGTGCAACTGTTTTGTCGTCGGCACGCTCCAGATTGAGCAGCTGGTCGGCTATGGTGTTGCACAGTTCGGAATAGTTGCCGTCATTGCGGTCGTTGACGTGAACGCCGCTCTGAGCGAATTTCCCTTCGCCGAAGGTAACGTTCACCCACTGGCCGAAGCCTGCAAGGGTCGTTGTTATGGTCGGCACGGAAAAAGCAACGGCTTCGAGCGGAGTGTAGCCCCAGGGTTCATAGTAGGAGGGGAACACGGTTGCGTCAAAGCCGGGCAGGAGGTCATAATATGTCAGGCCGCCAAACAGGCCTTCGGAGCCGTCGAGATAGCAAGGCACATAAATTACCAGCACCTTATCGTCGGCCTGATTCTTGAATCCGAGGCGATGAATAGTGTTGATAATGGGGTCTTCGTTATAATTATTAAGGTGATGCGTAATTACCGGGTCGGGCAGAGCCGGCAGGCGCTTGCGCGACTTCATGGCTGCCAGCAGCTCGGGGCGAGCCTCGCGCGACCACGCGGGAACCATTATGAAGCAAACGGCCTGGCGGTCGTTGCCGGCCATTCGGTTGCGCAGCTCAGCGGCGGAATCGAGGAAGAGGTCAAGACCCTTGTTGCGGAATTCGCAGCGGCCTGAGGTGGCAATCAGGAAGGAGTCGGCCGGCAAATTGCGGCCAACAAGAGCCGATGCCATTTTGAGCATGGCACCTCGCGCAGCCTGACGGGCTTCGTCGAGCGCCTTGGCAGTGCGGGGCACGAAATCTTTTTCAAAGCCGTTGGGCGTTACGTGCGGGTTGATTTCCAGCAGCTGCTCGCATTCGCGGGCGGTAACGTCGCTCACCGTGGTGAAGCAGTCGGCCTGGTGGGCGGCGGCTTTCTCAAGCGAATGTTTCGACTGCATGTTCAGCTCGCCTGCCATCTGGTCGCCGTTATAACCGGTGAAGTAGGCATAAAGCTGCTTGCCGTTGCCGCAGATGCTGCGGCCGATGCTGGTGGCATGAGTGGTGAAAACTGTTGCCGCGGCAGGCAGTTCGGCCTTTACATGGAGCAGGCCCATGCCGGTAGTCCATTCGTCGAAGTGGGCAATCACGCCTTCGCCGCTGTTATAGCCTTTGAAGCGGCAGATGCTCTCGATTACCAGCGCCGCTGCATGGCTGAACGCGCACGCTTCGGAATAGTCGCCATAGGAATGGAGCGAGTCAACACCATAGAGTTCCCACATGCGGGTGAACAGCGCGGGGTTCTCGGCATATATGGCATCGAACTTGACGAGCACTGCAATGGGGCGGCCGGGAACATTCCAGCGGCCAACACGCACGCGCACGCCTTCGGGCAGATTGGCATTTTTGCGCCAGTCGGCCATCAGGGAAGCAACTTCGGTGAAATAGGGCGAGGGGTTTTTATCAGTCCACACGTCGGGACCGACGAATATCACTTTGTTCTTGTAAAGTGTCTGTAAGGTGCGGGCTTTCGTTGACAATACGGCGTAGATACCGCCGACTTTATTGCAGACTTCCCAGCTTGTTTCAAATAGCAGGGAAGGGGAAGTGGTGCACTTTTTTGT
>CAMWSP010000193.1 GCA_947176935.1 uncultured Porphyromonadaceae bacterium
GTCATCAAGTATGGCCTGCCCGACGACACCGCCGTCTATACCCACCGTTCCGGCCGAACCGGCCGTGCCGGCAAAACCGGCGTTTCCATAGCCATTATCCACTCGCGCGAAAAGGGCAAACTCCGCGAAATCGAAAAGAAAATCGGCAAGACCTTCGAGCGCCGCGACGTCCCCACCCCCGACCATATCATCGAAAAACAAATCTATAACCTGGCCGACCGCCTCGAACGCGTCGAAGTCAACGAAGAGAGCATTGGCCACTTCCTCCCCGGCGTTGAAAAGAAACTCGAATGGCTCGACGGCAACGACCTGCTCAAACGCGTGCTCTCGCTCGAATTCAACCGCCTGCTCGACTACTATAAAGACGCGCCCGTGATTGAAAACATCACCGACAAACCGCGCAAGGAGGACCGTAAGAAAGAGAAAAAAGAAAAACACGAAATTCCGACCGATGAGGAAAAAGACCGCCGCACCGCAGCCCGCGGAATGGCGCGCATGTATGTCAGCGTCGGCAAACGCGACGGCTTCTACGCCGGCAACCTCATCGACATGCTCAACCACCTCGTTCCCGGTCAGCGCGTCAACGTTGGCCGCATCGACCTGCTGCCAACCTACACCCTCTTCGACGTAAAGAAATCCGATGCCGGGCGTGTTTCCGGTGCGTTGAAAGGCGCCGAATTCTTCGGCAAACGCCTGCATTGCGAGCAGGCCGACGCCGATAAGGACTACACCCGACTCAACGCCAAGAAAGGCCGCTTCGCCGCAACCGAGCAGCAGCCCTTCGCCAAATTCCGCAAAAAGCGCTGACGCCCCCCGGCTCAGCGGTTATCGCCTTCGCCGTGTAGCTTTCCGCGAGCTACGCGGCTTTGCAATTTCCGCAGGTTCATCTCGGCTATTTCGCTCAGACCATAACCAAGGTCATGAGCCAAAGTAGCCGCATACCACATAACGTCGCCCAGCTCCATGGCTATGGCCTCACGCCGCTCGGCACTGAACTCGCCGCCGAAATCGCGTATGGTTTTCTTAACCTTGTCGGCAACCTCGCCGGCTTCGCCGTTGAGGCCGAGCGTCGGATAAACAATCGCGTGCTCGCGCGGATAAAGCGCCGTTTTCAGCGCTCCGTTCTGATACTCCTCAAGTGTCATTTTACTATAAAGGCTTTAGTGTCGGTTCCGCGCGCTCCGAATACGCCGAAACCTCCGTTAATATTCGAGGGAAGTGAGGCCACACTGCCCAGCAGCATATTGGAGCCGAAAAGCAGTGCGTCATCATAGGCGCGCCAGAAATCATAAACAGGTTTCTCAACGCGATGCAACGAAACGACGTAACTGCCATTCAACCTGAGCTGTGGATGAAACCTCTCTCCAATCACCGTTTGCTTGCTGTTCATTATTGCCACTGCAACCGCCACATTCGGAACCGTACACTCCTTCCAGCCCAACAAACATGGCAGACTGACCGGCGAACCTGCGCGGTCGGAAATCGTCAGGTAGTAATAGGCCGGCACATCATCCGGCGCGGTAAAATGAAGCATTGCGGCTCGCAAAGTGTCGACTCCGCAATCGCTGAACGTTATGCTGTCAATCCGCGTCGGCTCATGCATTGTGCACACGGCCTCAGCCCTCAGTTGTTTATACGATGCGGTAATCCTATAGGTCGTTCCCGGAACTCCGACGAGTTCCGTAGTCGTGTAGCGATAAGGTGGAAAATAATCGTTGTCCCGCATCCCGGTCATAACATAGTCGTTCTCGCCGTCGGAGATTGTAACCTTACCCCAGCGCAGCAGCGCATCGGCCAGTTCGCCTCCATCAGTGTCGGGCGTCACGGTTGATGTAAACAGAACCTGCGGATGCCTTCCGTTGTCAATCCAGGCCTCCACAACAGGTTTCGGCATCACCTCCGGCTCCTCGTTAGCTGTGCAGCCCACGGCAGCGACCAATATGAGATACAAATATTTTTTCATTAGAAATCCAAACTATAGCTGATTGACGGGAGGAAACGATACAACGAATATTGCCGGTAAAGCTCATAATGACCGGAATGCGAATTTAGGCCGAAATACTGGATTTCCACATTTCGGTAGCCATAAACGTTGATTATCGACAAATTCACACTATGGCGCCCGGCGCGATATGTGGCCCACAAATCAAGATGCTGATACGGCGGAAAGCGCGAAGAATTTCTTTTACCGTATTCCGACATAATTCTGTTGGCAATGACATAAAGATAACGTGTTGGAGTGTAAACTCGCCCCGACGCAAATATAAAACCGGCTCCGGCGCTCCAGTGGCTGTTGAACTCATAATCTATATCGGCCTTGAACTGATGTCCTGCATCGGTTATCGAACGGAACCATTCGCCGCCATGCCTGCGCATGGCGTAGCCATACGAGTAGCTCAGTTGCCCGGTCAGCGCTCCGAAACTCTTCTGGACTTCCAAAATCACGCCTGCGTTATAACCGTTTGAAATCAATATGCTCCGTTGAGCATCGTAGTCCGAGGTAATTATATCAAGCACCTGTCCCTGATATTCCGATTGCGCGACTACGCGTTTGAAATACGCCGTCGCTGAAACCGTCAGTTCGTCGTTCAGGAATTTCCGTTGCCACCCTGCGGTCAGGTCGAGTGAACGCTGCGGCTTAACCCTGCCGTTGCTGCCATACCAGAAATTTGAAGCAAGCCCTATATCCGAAAAGCCGACCTGATGCAGATACTGCGAAAACACGCCCGCACCGAAAGTCCACACGTTATCGCCATATTGCCAGTCGGCGTTCGCGCGCGGATCTATGGCGAAATAGCGGCCACCGAACGTCGACGCTGAAAGTCCGGCTCTGACTGTCAGATTCTGACTCAGACGGAACCTGGCATCGGCAAACGCCCGCAGCTCCCAACTGTTTTGAATACGCTCAGGGGCGGATACGCTTGAACCCACACCTTCCATATACGCCCAAAGCGGCGTTATTCTAAACCCGCCGGCATCCAGGCCGCCGGTCAGCACACACTTTTTCAACCGCACCAACTCTGTCTGCCCCGTCAAACCATATGCGACTATGCTGCTACGCCCCAAAACGTCGTTTTGCGGCAAAGCCACGGTCAGATTACTTTCAAATTCCGAAACATAAGCCGTGACCTGAGTTGACCGCACGCCTCTCCAACAAACCGAGCCGACGCTGTTTCGCCAGTTTAGCGACGTATTCATGGAATAATTAGCATTACCCGCTGAAAGATTATCTCTATTTCGGAAAAAGTTTGCCGTTACATAGTTTATGG
>CAMWSP010000194.1 GCA_947176935.1 uncultured Porphyromonadaceae bacterium
AAGGCACAGCGAAGCAAGCTCGCTCATGTATTTGGGCGCGGGGGTGGCGGCGACGCAGGGCGAGGGCGAGGAAGCCCATGGTTGTTCGCAGGTTGACTTCAACGGTAGGACAGATGAGGCGATCGGGGCCGTAGAGCATCATGTCTACGCCGAAGGGGCCACGATAGTCATTGCCGATAATCGCTGTCATGGCGCGGGTCACTTCAGTGGCGGTTTCGGCAAGGTACGGGGCATTGAGTTCGGCAGCAAGTTCATCCTCCGGCGCTATGATGTTACCGCCGTAGGCCGTCGGGCCGGCATTGAAGAAGAGCGAGAGCCCGCGGTAAATCACTCCGCCGTCGGTAGCCTCAAAGAGCATTGCGAAGTCGCGAATTTTTTCAAGCCTCGGCTCGACCATGACGGAGCCCTGGCGGCGAATGGTGTCGGCAGCGCGGCGGAGCATAACATCCGGCGACAGTCCACAACAATCAACCACTCCCCTACCCGAGCAGCTCCACGGGGCTTTGAGAAACCAATCACGTCCGGCAGGCATATCAGCTATGTTGCTGATTTCAAGCGGAGCAGGGGGCAGCGGATAAGACAGGCGCCCCTGGAGCTCGCGGTGGAGCAACAGCGCGGTGCGCCGGTGGGAAAGGCGGCGAATTGCTTCGACGTCGGGGAACGGGCCCTCGGAGCCGGCCCGGCGGAACAGGCTGACGGCATGGGCGCTCCAGCCCCACGGAGCAGGTTGACCCTCAGCTATGAGGCCTACGTTCAGGCCGTTGGCTTCAAGCCAGCGGGGGTCGAGTCCGGGCGCAAGGATGTTGTCGCCCTCGTCGGCCAGCCATGCGGGCAGTGCGGCCAGAGCGGTGCGGAAGCGCACCACACTCGCCGGAGGAGTGTAGTTGACGGTACCTGCGGCGAGCGCAAGGTCGTTTTCGGGATTGAACAGATGGAGCCTCACAGCGCCTTAGCCATCAGGTCGAACGCGGTAGCCGAAGTGATATTAACATCGGTGAAATTGCCGATAGTCAGAGGTTTATCTTTAGTAATCAACACTTCGGGGTCTACCTCGGGTGAGTCCCATTCGGTGCGACCGATGTAGAATTCGGGTTCCTCGCGGTCAACCATAACCCGCAGATTCCTGCCGACTTTTTCGGCCTGAATCTCGGCGGAAATCTCCTCCTGCAGCGCCATGAGGGCGTCAAGTCGGGCCTGTTTCACCTCCTCGGGGGTCGCATCGGTGAAATTCTTGGCGGCAAAAGTGTCGTCTTCCTCGCAATATGCAAACGCACCCATGCGCTCGAATCGGGCCTCGCGGGCAAACGCCATCAACTCCTCGAACTCGCGGTCGCCCTCGCCGGGGAAACCGACCATCAGGGTTGTGCGCAGATGCAGGCCCGGCACACGCCGGCGCATTTCGGCTATCAACTCGCGGGTTCGGGCGCCATCGATATGGCGACGCATGTTTTTCAGCACCGGATCGGAGATGTGCTGCAGGGCAATGTCTAGATAGTTGCAGACGTTGGAGTGCGATGCCATGACGTCCATAACCTCCATAGGGAAATCGGCGGGATAGGCGTAGTGCAGTCGCAGCCACTCCACGCCGGGAATTCCGGCCAGACGGTCAATCAGCTTGGGAAGCTGATATTCCTTACCGGGCAGGTCGCGGCCATAGCTTGTCAGGTCCTGAGCCACGACGTTGAATTCCTTGACACCGCGGTCGACCAGTCGGCGCACCTCATTTTCGAGCTCCTCGGGAGTACGCGAACGCATGCGGCCTGTTATCAGCGGAATGGCGCAGAACGCGCAGAACCGGTCGCAACCCTCGGCGATTTTCAGATAAGCCTGATGGGGAGGAGTAGTTATGATGCGGTCAGCGCAAGCGGCATCGGCCTGCTTGCCGGTCAGCAGCGTTACGATGTCCGGCCAGTTGAACTTGCCGCACCAGGCATCAACCTCGGGCAGTTCGGCGGGCAACTCCTTGGCATAACGTTCGCTCAAGCATCCGAAAACCATGATTTTGCCTACGCGGCGACGCTTTTTGGCCTCGGCGGCAGCCAGAATGGTGTTGATTGATTCCTCTTTGGCATCGCCAATAAAGCCGCAGGTGTTGATAACCACTGCATCGGCCTTCTCGGTGGGGTCCTCGCTGATGCGTACCTCAATGCCCTCCTTGGCCAGCATGGCCATGAGGCGTTCGGTGTCAACCAAATTCTTGAAGCACCCGAGCGAAATGATATTTACGCGTTTCATCACATTCAGACCTTTTCGGCAAACAGCGAATCAACGAATTCTTCTTTATTGAACACCTGCAGGTCGTCGATACCCTCGCCCAGACCTATGTAGCGCACCGGAATGCGCATCTGGTCGGAAATGCCGATAACCACGCCGCCCTTGGCAGTGCCGTCGAGCTTGGTAACGGCCAGCGCGGTAACGGTGGTGGCCTGCGAGAACTGGCGGGCCTGCTCGAAAGCGTTCTGCCCGGTTGAGCCGTCAAGAACCAGCAGCACTTCGTCGGGAGTGTCGGGCACCACCTTCTGCATTACGCGGCGAATCTTCGACAGCTCTTCCATCAGCGGCTTTTTGTTGTGCAGGCGGCCGGCGGTGTCGATAATCACCACGTCGGCCTGCTGGGCCACGGCGCTCTGCAGAGTGTCGAACGCAACGGCCGCCGGGTCGGCGCCCAGTTTCTGCTTGACTATGGCTACGCCCGAGCGTTCGGCCCATACGTCGAGCTGCTCGGTGGCTGCGGCGCGGAAAGTGTCGGCCGCACCGATAACCACCTTGTTGCCGGCCTTCTTAAACAGGTTTGCCAGCTTGCCGATGGTGGTGGTTTTGCCGGCGCCATTGACGCCCACCACCATAATAACATAAGGGCGGCGCGAGCCTTCGGGCAAGCGGAAATTCTCGTCGGGAGCATTCGGATCGAGTTTATCGTTCTCGGCCAGCATGTCGGCGATTTCCTCGCGCAGCATTCTATGCAGCTCCGAAGTGTTCACATATTTGTCGCGGCTCACACGGTCGCGTATGCGGTCAATGATTTTCACAGTGGTTTCGACGCCAACATCCGACGTGATAAACACTTCCTCAAGCTCATCAAGAAAGTCATCATCGATGGTGCTATGGCCGGCCAGCGTGCGTTTGAGTTTGGCCCAGAAGCCTTCCTTGGTCTGCTCCAGGCC
>CAMWSP010000195.1 GCA_947176935.1 uncultured Porphyromonadaceae bacterium
AGCCTGTTGATGTCGAGCTGGTTGATTTCGTCAATAAACACCTGCACGTTGGGCTCGGCCTCGCCGGCGGCCAGCAGGCTAAAGTCTGATGCGTCGGCCTCGCGGGCGCCAATGGCGTAGAGCAGCCGGTAGTTCGAGTCGTTGACCAGATAGATGTCAAACGACGTTTGCGACAGCCGTTTAATGTCGCGCGGCTCAAACAGCAGCGCGGCGGTCAGCTCCTTGCTCGCGGTTTCCTTAACCGGTGCGCGCTGCGGCTTCTCGTCGGCTTCCGGCGCGGCAACGTCGGGTATTTCAGTGGCGTTGGCCGCCGAGGGCACTACCACGCATTCATTGATGTCGACCGGTGTTTCGAACCCGTCGTCGGGGTCGCAAACATAGGCCATGCGGCCTTCCAGCCTAACTATTTTGCCGCCGCCAACGGCGTTGAGAAATCTAACGGTATCGCCGATTTTAGCCATAATGTTTTCAGGAGAAAAGGGTTCTGAAGGCTTCTTCTACCCGCGCAACTTCAACTATGCGGATTTTGCGCTTGGAGGTGTCAATGCCTTTAAGGTTGTTTTTAGGAATGATAATTGTTTCCATGCCGAGCTTTTCGGCCTCGGTCAGGCGCTGCTCTATGCGGGTCACGGGGCGGATTTCGCCCGACAGGCCCACTTCGCCGGTCAGGCAGGTGGTGCGGGGAACCACCATGTCCACGTTGCTCGACAATATGGCGGAAATCACCGCTAGGTCGAGCGCCGGGTCGTTGACCTTCAGGCCGCCGGCAAGGTTGAGAAACACGTCTTTCTGCGCCAGCTTGAATCCGACGCGTTTTTCGAGAACGGCCAGGAGCATGTTCATGCGCTTGGAGTCGAACCCGGTCACTGAGCGCTGCGGGGTGCCGTAGGCTGCTGTGCTGACCAGCGCCTGCACTTCGATGAGAAACGGCCTCATGCCCTCGAGCGCCACTCCGATGGCCGTGCCCGACAGTTCGTCGGAGCCGTTGCCCAGCAACACCTCGCCCGGGTTGGTCACCTCGCGCAGTCCGCGCTGACACATTTCGTATATCCCCAGCTCCGAGGTCGAGCCGAAGCGGTTTTTGATGGCGCGGAGAATGCGGAACATCTGGTGGGAGTCGCCCTCGAACCGAAGAACGGCGTCGACTATATGTTCCAGCACTTTCGGACCCGCAATCGACCCCTCTTTGGTGATATGGCCGATGAGAATAACCGGCACATTGGTTTGCTTCGCGTAGGCCAGCAGCCGGGCGGCGCATTCGCGCACCTGGCCCACCGAGCCGGCCGATGATTCCAGCGCGTCGTCGGCTATGGTCTGAATCGAGTCGATGACCAGCAGGCCGGGCTGAATGGCGTCGATGTGGGCAAAAATATTGTCGAGCGAGGTTTCGGTTACTATGTAGCAGTTGTCAGACAGGCGGCCGATGCGGTCGGCGCGCATTTTCAGCTGCATGGCGCTTTCCTCGCCCGAAACGTACAGCACCGTGCGCTTGCGTATGCTCAGAATATTCTGGAGCACCAGGGTTGACTTGCCTATGCCCGGTTCGCCGCCGACCAGCACCATCGACCCCGGCACGAGCCCGCCGCCGAGCACCCGGTTGAGCTCGGCGCTGGGCAGCGTTATGCGTTCCTGCTCGGTGGTTTGGATTTCGCTGACTTTCTGCGGGCGCGAGAGCTCGGCCTGCAGCCGGAGCGTTCCGCGGTTGCCGCGGGTTGCGGTCTTGGCGGTCGACACTCGTTCTTCGACCATGGTGTTCCACTCGCCGCAGGCAGGACACCGGCCCTCCCATTTGGCGGATTCATTGCCGCAGTTGGAGCAGAACCAGGCGGATTTATATTGGGTCTTAGCCATAAATTCGACGGGAAAATTCGGAGATTATAATGCCGGTAGCCATGGCAACGTTGAGCGACTCCGAGGTCTGACGCCCCGGGGGAAACGACGGTATTTTCAGGCGTTCGGAAACCACTGCCTCAACCGCCGGGGATATGCCGTTGCCTTCGTTGCCCATAACCACTATTGGTTGCGGCGAAAGGCTCAGCGGCGTGCGGTATAGGTCGGTGCCGTCAAGAAACGTGCCCACCACCGGCGCGCCGCTCCGGCTCAGGGTTTCGGCCAAATCGGCCACCCGATGCACCCTGACCCGGGCCAGGGCGCCCATGGTTGCCTGCACAACCTTTGGCTGAAAGGCGTCGGCCGTTCCGGTGCCGGCCAGAATGTCGGTGATTCCGAACCAGTCGGCCAGGCGGATAATGGTTCCGAGGTTGCCGGGGTCCTGCACTGCGTCGAGTGCCAGAGTCAGCCGGCCCTGATAGGCGAACGGTTCGGTTTCGGGCAGCTCGAACACCGCCAGCACCGGCTGGGGCGACTGCTGCTGCGACATCCGCTCAATCATTTTGCGCTCCACTACCGTTGCGCCGCGCAGCTCCGGATGGTCGGCGGCAAAGGCTGCCGTGCAAAAGAGCTCGCGAACCCTGAAGTGAGGCAGCGAATCGAGCACGCAGCGCGCGCCTTCGGCCAGGAAGCACCCCGACTCGCGGCGCCCGCGCGGCGTGGTCAGCGATTTGACGAACTTTACTATTTCCGCCATCACCGGAGGTTGTTAGCGGGCGTATTCCTCCAGGGCGTCGTCGAGGAACTGCTTGAAGCGCGGAATGTTTTCGTCGTAGCCGTAGGAGGGCGAAATGGCGTCGCCGTTGTTGTCGAGAACAATGTAGTAGGGCTGGGAGTTGGCCGCGAACTTATAGCGCTGCAGGTAGCTCCACTTTTCGCCGATGGTCGAAATGGTCACCGTGCGGCCGTTTTCCTCAACTGTGAAGGGTGCGGCCAGCGGTTTCTTGTCGTCAACCATCAGTTCGATGATAACGAAGTTATTGCCCAGGGTCGAGGCGATTTCTTCGGTGTCGAACACCGCGCCTTCCATTTTGCGGCAGTTAACGCAGCCGTAGCCGCTGAAGTCCATCAGCACGGGCAGGCCCTGCTCAGCGGCGTAGCGCATGCCTTCGTCATAGTCGGAAAAGGTGCGGGTTTCGCCGTGGGTGTAGAGGTTGAAGTCATGAGTGTAGAGCGGCGGCACGAAAGCGCTCACTGCCTTGAGCGGAGCGCACCACATGCCGGGAAGCAGGTAAACAGAAAAGCTGAGCGATATGAG
>CAMWSP010000196.1 GCA_947176935.1 uncultured Porphyromonadaceae bacterium
GCCACACATAATTACGCAATATCTCATTTTATTAAACTTTTGTGCAAAGTTACGCAAAGTTAACGAAAATTCCCCACGGCAGGCCAAAAAATCGTTTTTTTTTCCTAACTTTGCGGAAAATTGAACCGAAATGAAGATTTTCAGCAGCGATCAGGTGCGCGAAATTGATCGCAAAACCATAGAAAACGAGGGAGTTAGCACCCTTCAGCTCATTGAGCGAGTGGCCGAAGGAGTGGCAGTTGAGGTTGTTAGCCGGCTCAAGGCGAACAGCCGCATAGCCATTTTTGCCGGCAGCGGTAATAACGGCGCCGACGCGCTGATGGCTGCGCTGATGCTTTATGAGCAGGGCTATAAGCCGGAAGTTTTTCTGTTCAACATTGGTGGCGACAAGCTCAGCCAGGCTTGCGCCGACTGTCGCGACCAGCTGCTGGGCGCGTTTCCCGACGCTGACTTCACCGAGGTTATCAAGCAGTTCAACCGCCCGCATCTTGACGCGAACTATATAGTGGTTGACGGCCTTTTCGGCATCGGGCTGCGCGAGGCGCTGACCGGAGGCTTCCGCGAGCTGACCAAGTTTATTTCCGACAGCGGCGCAACGGTTATCAGTATCGATGTGCCGAGCGGACTTTTTGCCGACTGGAATCCCAATGCGGTTGCGCGCAACATGGTGCATGCCACCGTTACCCTCGGCGTTCAGTTTCCCCACCTGGCTTTTTTCTTTGCAGAAAACGCCCCTATAGTCGGCGAATGGAAAACGATAGACATAGGCCTTAGCGCAAAGGAAATACGCCGCACCCAGGCTGCATTCTACATGATTGAGCGGGCAGACATCAAGCGCCTGCTGCGTCCGCGCCCGGCGTTTTCGTCGAAAGCCGATTTCGGCTCGGCGCTGCTGGTTTCGGGCAGCTACGGGATGATGGGCGCGGCCATACTCGCCGCCCGCGGCTGTTTGCGCGCCGGAGCGGGCAAGGTTACCGTGTTCTCGCCCCGCTGCGGTTATGAGGCCGTGCAGTCGGCGGTGCCCGAGGCTATGTTTGCCGCCTGCAATTCCGACCTGACTATAGGCGAAATCCACGCTTCGCATCCTTATTCGGCCATAGCCGTAGGCCCCGGCATCGGAACCTCCGAAGCCACCACCAGCGCGCTGGAAAAATTCCTTACGCTTCACGACAGGCCGGTGGTGCTCGACGCCGACGCGCTCAACTGCATTGCCCGCCGGCAGACGCTGCTCCACCACGTTCCGGTGCACTCCGTTCTCACGCCCCATGCCGGCGAATTCGACCGCATTTTCGGCCAGCAGGCCAACAGCGAGGCCCGACTCGTCAAGGCTATCGAAGTGGCGCGTATGCACAATATAATCATAGTGCTCAAGGGCCACTACACCGCCATTGTGCGCCCCGACGGCCTGGTTTATTTCAACTCGTCGGGCACCCCGGCGCTGGCCACGGCGGGCTCCGGCGATGTGCTCACCGGCGTTATCGCCTCGTTTATGGCCCAGGGCTACAGCCCTGAAGTGGCCTCATTGCTCGGAGTGTTCATACACGGTCTGGCCGGCGAACTCGCCGCCGAAACCGAAGGTACATACGGAGTCACTGCCTCCGACATTGCCGCCAACATAGGGCGCGCCCTTAAATCCTTAGGCTATTAAAATTATGAAAAAGTTAATCCTTGCCCTTCTTTTTTCAGGAGCAATCGCCGCTTCTGCTCAAAACGTTACGAAACTCTCGGCAACCAAGGCCAATGATTACGGCATTGCCTATTCGCTGCCGCGCACCACGGTGAACATTATTCTCCACGCCCGCAAGACGGTTTGCACCCCCGGCGAATTCTATAACTACGCCGAGCGCTATCTGGGTCCGGAAGTGGCCCGCAAGGCCATAGCCAAGGCTTCAACCCGCTGGGAACTCACCGGTGCGGAAATCTATGCCGGCGCGGAGGTGCCTTCCGGCGCCGAGCAGTATCTGATGCAGTTCAAGGGGGGCCAGCCGGTGTTCGTGGCTCTTTCGCCTATGGGTAACCCACTGACGGTGAACTCCGATGAAATTCCCGCCGAGCCCAAGTTCCCGGCCATGGCGGAGGCTCAGCCTCTCTCGGCCACTCCGCTCGATGACCCTGCCGCCCGCTATGCGATGACTGAAGAGATGCTTCAGGGTTCGTCGCTGTCCAAGCGCGCCCAGTTTGCCGCCAATCAGATTCTTCAGCTGCGCCAGAGCCGCCAGGATTACCTCACGGGCGAGGCTGACCAGATGCCCGACGGCCAGGCGCTGACCCTGATTCTGCAGAACCTGCAGGCGCAGGAGGAGGCGCTCACGGCAATGTTTATCGGCACCACCCAAACCGCCACCGACTGCATTCGCCTGACCTACGTTCCCGCCGCCGATGCGCCGGCCAATGATTATGTGATTGCCCGCCTCAACAGCCTGACGGGATTCGTGGATGCCGATGATCTTTCCGGCGCGCCCATATATCTGAACTCGAGCGTTTTGAGCAGGGGTAAACTTCCGCTGAACGAAAAAGGGGTTGAAAAGGTATTCCCCAAGGGGGGCGTTCCCTACTGCATTCCGGGTTCGGCGAGCTTTGCGGTTGATTTCGACGGCCGCACCATGCGTTCGGCCACTTTCGACGTTGCTCAGCTCGGCGTAGTTTTCGGTCTTGACCCGGCTTTCTTTACCAACAAGAAGGCTCCCGGTTATGCCATTTTCGACCCGCTGACCGGCGCCCTTCGCGAAGCAGGGACCAAATAATATGGCTACGCTTTAAAATATTTGGAGTATAACGAATATATAAAAAGCAAGGAGCGGCACTGACCGCTCCCGTTTCTCTTTCAACTCCTGGTTGGTGAGATGGTGCAAAGTTAATAACTTTATGCCAAAAAACAAGTTTTTGTTTAATAAAGTTGTGAATAAAGTTGCGCATTTTGTTTTTTACCTGTGTCTTAAACAGATAGAGGCCGCCTAAACTTGTTAGACAGCCTCGTTCTATTGATGTGGAAAAAGTTAGCGGGCTAACTTTTCGAGGATGGCCTTTTTGTAGAGGCTGTGGTCGCGCACGTCGGGGCGCCCTTCGGCTTTGCCGTTGCGGTCAACGATTATGTAGTAGGGAATGCCGTCAACCT
>CAMWSP010000197.1 GCA_947176935.1 uncultured Porphyromonadaceae bacterium
CCTCGTAACCGCCGGCGGCGTTATTCCCGCCCAGGACTACGACTTCCTCTATCGCGCCGGCGTTGCTGCGATCTTCGGTCCCGGCACACGAATCCCCCTCTCGGCGATAAAGATGCTCGAAATCCTCGACCCAGACCTCGCAGAAGTAAAATAAACCCGAAGCGGAGCGCCCCACGGCGCTCCGCTTTCATCACTGTTATTATAAATCTTATAAGAATTATGCGTAAATTTGCCGAGTGATGATGGCGCTTTTGGCTTCGATTCTGGCGGCTGCGGCTCTGGCAGGGCCGGTGAAGTCCGACACTCTCAAAACGGTTGAGGTGGTCGGGCAGCGCCCCGTGGCCCGCAGGGTGCAGGTACTTGAGGGCGCGGAGCTGAAGCGACTGAACTCCCACTCGGTGGCCGACGCCATGCGCTATTTCGGCGGAGTGCAGGTCAAGGACTACGGCGGAGTGGGCGGCGTCAAAACGGTGAATGTCCGCTCTATGGGAGCATCGCACGTCGGAGTGAGCTACGACGGAGTGAGCCTGGGCAACGCACAGAACGGTCAGATCGACCTGGGCCAGTTCTCGCTCGATAACGTTGAGGAAATTTCGCTAGCCAACGGCCGTCAGCCACGGTTGCTGCAGCCGGCGCGCGAGTTCGGCGCGGCAGCGCAGGTGAGCCTGCGGACTCGCCGACCGGCGTTCGCGCCCGACCAGAAGCCCTGGCGATTGCGTGCTTCGGTTTTCGGAGGGTCGTTTGACCTAATCGGCGGCGCGGCAACGGTTGAAACGCGCCTCTCCCCCACCCTCAACGCATCATTTTCAGCCGACGCCCTAAATGCTTCCGGGCGCTATAAGTTCCGCGTCAGAGGCTATACCCCCTCCGGCACTCTGGCCTACGACACCACGGCCACACGTCATAACGGCGACATTTTCGCCGCACGCTTTGAGGCGAATCTCTATGGCAATGTTCCTTGCGGCACATGGTCGGCCAAGGCTTATACGTTCAACTCCAACCGAGGTATCCCGGGGGCTATAGTGGCCAACGTTTGGCGTCGCGGCGAGCGCCTGCGCGACTCCAATTCGTTTGCTCAGGGGAGTTTTCAGGGCCAATGGGGACGCTGGCAGCTGCTATGTAACGCCAAATACGCATTCTACGACACATATTATTCCAATCACGACTCACGCACACCGCACGTTGACCACCGCTATCGCCAGCATGAGGCATATCTTTCTGCCTCAACTCTGGCCCGCCTGACCGGAAACTGGTCTATGAGCCTGAGCTATGACCTGCTGCTCAACCAAATGACGGCCGACCTGACCGGATTCCAAACGCCTTTGCGCTTCACCAACATGATTGCCCTGGCCTCAGCCCTTCAGCTCGGACCGGTCAATCTGCAGGCATCGGGGCTGGCAACGTTGGTCAACGACAAAATCGGTCAGCACAGCCGCTTCCGCCACGCCATCACTCCTTCGCTGAGCCTGGACTGGCAGGTATGCGGCGACTTCCGGCTCAGCGCCATGGCTAAACAAAGCTTTAGAATGCCAACGTTCAACGACCTCTATTATACCGACGCCGGCAACGCCGCCCTGCGCCCCGAACGGGTAAGCCAGGCCGACCTCGGCGCCGCTTACCACCGCCAGCGCCCCGGCGAATCGGTAGAGCACCTGCGGCTGAGCGCAACCGGGTTCTACAGCCGCGTGTCGGACAAAATCATAGCCTACCCCAAAGGCCAGCAGTTCCGCTGGACCATGCTCAACCTCGGCGAAGTCGACATCCGCGGCGTTGAGCTTTCGGGCCGCATCGGCCTGCTTCCGGCGCGCGACTGGCGGCTGACCCTGCTCGGACAATACACCTTTCAGCGCGCAATCGACATAACCGACACCGACGACACTTATTATCGCAATCAGATTCCCTACACTCCGCGCCACAGCGCTTCGGCCTCGGCCACGCTCGGATGGCGCAGCTATTCGCTATCCTACAGTTTCATCTACGTTGGCCAGCGCTGGAACCAGCAGGAGAACATTCCGCGCAACTATATGAGCCACTGGACCACCTCCGACCTCTCACTGACGGCCGATTTCAACCGCTGGCGCGTTCAACTCGAGGTCAATAACCTGCTCAATCAGCAATACGCAGTGATTCTAAACTACCCGATGCCGGGACGCAACTTCCGCGCCACAGTCGCCATTACCCTTTGACCATAACAGATTCGCCCCAGGCATAAACAAGGTCGATAGTCGGGCATGGCACAGAATGCCGGTGAGCAAGTTCGCGTATATAGCTCAGGCCGAAAGGAAAATCCTCGGTGAAATAGCGGCTGCCAAAATCGGGCACCCAGCCAGCATCGGTTTGCCGCATAGGCGCCAGAATTGACTTAAACGCGGGGATTGACGAGATTTTTCGGGTCAGACTCGCGGCGTCATGGCTCTCATAGTATTCGAGCAGCGGCGGAATAACCCCCTCGCGTATGCCCATAACCTTAAGCAGAGCCTGAAACTCGCTGTCCATCGCTATAAGATATTCCGAGGCATCGTCGGTCCAATCAGCATAAAACAGCGCGCACTGCGGTTGCGGCACGAAACCTTTACCCCACATTGAATAAAGTCGGCCTGTGTGCAGAATCGGATTGCTGTTTGTCAGCGACGCTTCATAGTAATTTTCGAGCAAACGCACCGGAGTCATGAACAGTCGTTCCAAAGTCCGGCGAACCGCTTCGGGATTTTCAACGTTCTCAACGGCTGCATTTAATTGCGGTTTATAGCCAAGCAGTTGACCTAAACGACCATATTCTTTGCTGCGCGCGATATAAGGCACACGCTGAAATCCGAATAGCGGAGTTTGGGCAGGAAGTACCTTGTGGGCCTCAAAGAAGAAACCGGTGCTCGCCACTATTGAGCCAACCAAAGCTTCCGGCTTGAGATACTGACGAACGTCAATGAGCGTTTTTTCAATCAGATATCCAGGAACGCAGAGCAAAACGACATCGGCATTACCAACCGCGGCCGCGGCACTGCCGCTGACAAGATTCAGCGCGCCTTTATAACAACGGCCATTCAAAT
>CAMWSP010000198.1 GCA_947176935.1 uncultured Porphyromonadaceae bacterium
GCCGATGCCCGCGACCGCCACAAACAGGAAATCTATCAGAGGGTCGGTCAGTGGTGTGCAGACAAGACCAAATATGAAGTCACCGAAATTCTGTCAAAAGCCGGTGTGCCCGTCGGTCCCGTAATCTCCACCAAGGAACTCATGAGCGACGAAAGCCTCTACGACGGCAACACCCTCGTCAGAATCAATCAGGGCGGCAACGTAGGCGAATTCGTAACCGTAGGTTGCCCGTTCACCATCAGCGGATTCCAGCCCACCTATGGCCCCGCTCCCGAACTGGGCGGCAACACCGAAGAAATCCTTACCTCGCTCGGCTACACCAAGGAACAGCAGGCAGCAATGGCCGCAAACGGCACCACCGCGCCCCTGCCCAAAACCGCAACTGCTGCTCAGACTGCAAAATAAATCCAAAAATTCAAGTAATTAAATAGTTATGGCAACAACCTCTACTACTCCTGCAACTCCCGCGGCAGCAGCCCCCGCTGCACCGCACTACCCCGATCAGGTAACGGGCATGTATATTCTGGCTAAAGCCCTGAAAAATATCGGTATCGACACCATGTATGGCCTGGTCGGTATCCCCGTGACTGACTTCTCATATCTTGCTCAGGAACAAGGAATCCGCTTTGTCGGATTCCGCCATGAGCAGCAGGCCGGCATGGCCGCCGCAACCCATGGCTATGTAACCGGCAAACCCGGCGTGCTGCTGACCGTCAGCTCCCTGGGCTTCCTCAACGGCCTTACCGCCACCATAAACGCAACGGTCAACTGCTATCCTATGATTCAGATTTCCGGCTCCAGCGAACGCGAGCCCATTGATTTGGAGCAGGGTGCCTACGAAGGCCTCGACCAGCTCAATGTGGCCAAAGGTCTCGTAAAGGCCGCTTATCGCGTTAACCGCCCGCAGGATATACCCACCGCGGTTGCCCGCGCCTATCGCGCAGCCATTTCCGGCCGTCCCGGCGGTGTTTATCTCGACATTACCACCCCCTGTCTGGGTCAGGTTGTCGATGCCGACGAAGCCGAAAAATGGTTCTTCACGCCCGTTGACCCGCAGGCCAAGACCTATGCCACCCCTGAAAGCATCGACCGCGCCGTTGAGCTCCTGAAGAGCGCCAAGCGTCCTGCTATCGTGCTCGGCAAGGGCGCAGCCTTCATCCAGGCCGACGAAACTATCAAGCAGTTCGTTGAATCCACCGGCCTCCCCTTCTTCCCGATGTCGATGGCAAAGGGTCTGATGCCCGACACTCACCCCCAGAGCGCACTTTCCTGCCGCTCCACCATTATGGAAGAGGCCGACGTTGTCATCCTGATTGGCGCCCGTCTGAACTGGCTGCTCTCGCGCGGCCACGGCAAGTGGAACCCCGACGGCAAGTTCATTCAGCTCGATGTGCAGGCCACCGAAATGGACTGCAACCGCCCCATCGACGCGCCTGTTGTAGGCGACATCGAGCAATCGCTAAAGGATATGATGACCAAGCTCCAGGGTCAGAAGCTCAACATGGATCCCACATGGATGCCTTCGCTTCAGGCCCAGACCAAGGAGAAGAACGCCAAGTTCGCCGAACGCCTCGCATCGTTCGCAAACTCTCAGCCCATGACTCACTGGACTGCCCTCAACGCTCTCAAACCGCTCATTGAATCCAACCCCGACATTATTCTCGTCAATGAAGGTGCCAACACCCTCGACGACACCCGCGACACCATCGACATGTCGGTTCCCCGCTCGCGTATTGACTGCGCAACCTGGGCAATCATGGGCATGGGCATCGGCTCGACAATCGGCGCCGCAGTTGCCACCGGTCGCCCCGTAGTGGCCATCGAAGGCGACTCCGCATTCGGATTCTCCGGCATGGACTTCGCAACCATTTGCCGCTTCCAGTTGCCCTGCACAGTGGTCGTTTTCAACAACGGCGGTATCTACAACGGCGTAGGCGTGAATATGGCCAACAACGGTGACCCCGCTCCTACCACCCTCGACATCAACGCTCACTACGAAAAGATTTCCGAAGCCTTCGGTGGTGCGGCCTACTATGTAACCACCCCCGAAGAACTCACCAAGGCCTTCACCGAGGCAGTGGCTTCGAAGAAACCCGCTCTTATCAACGTGCAGCTCGCTGCCGACTCCGGCAAGGAAAGCGGCCATATCGGCTATCTCAACCCCGAATCCATCCAGCATGTAACCGTTTAAACTACCGGTAAATTCACCCTTTAATCCGTTCAACTATGGTACATATTATTCTCTATGCGATAGTACCTATTATCGTTGTTATGCTCGCCGGCTATATATCCGGCAAGAAAGGGATTTTCAACGGCGACGACTCCAAGAAGTTCAATAAAGTGGTGTTGGACTACGCCCTGCCCGCAGCATTGTTCATCTCTATCGTCACCGCCACTCGCGAAGACCTCCTCAAAGACCTGAAACTGACTGTAGTTTCAACCCTGGTGATTATGGGCTGTTTCATGCTGGTCTACTTCGTCTATCGATACTGCTTCAAGAAAAACACAGGTGCCGACGCTGCGGTGTCGGCCCTGATTAGCGGCTCGCCGACCATCGGCTTCCTCGGATTTGCCGTTCTGGAGCCTATTTTCGTCAGCTCTTCCGTATCGCTGTCGTCGGTGGCACTGGTAGTTGCGATCGTAGGCATCGTTGTCAACGCAATCGGCATTCCCGTGGGCCTGTCGCTGCTCAATGCCAGCCTGGCCGGGCAGGGAGCGCAAACAACCAAGAAAACCAGCGCCTGGAAACCGGTTATCCACGCCCTGGAGCAGCCCGTTGCCTGGGCTCCTATCCTCGCCGTAGTGCTGGTTCTCGTCGGCTTCCATTGGCCGGCATGGGCAAGCCCCTCGTTCAACCTGATTGCAAAAGCAAACGCTTCGCTGGCTGTATTCTCGGCCGGTATCACCCTTTCGAGCATCAAGGTTGTTGTTAACTGGCAGGCCATTCTCGGCTCGATTATGAAGCTTATCGTAATGCCTGCGGCAGCACTCATCGTTGGTTTGCTTGTCCACATGGACCCCGTCAATCTGAAAATGCTCGTA
>CAMWSP010000199.1 GCA_947176935.1 uncultured Porphyromonadaceae bacterium
GTTGGTTTTGCGGGGCAAAGTTCGGGATTTTTTTCGATATGTGCAAGTTTTGGAGCGATTTTATTTAATTTTTTTTTGCGAGGCGGAACTTTGGCGGGCAGTTGGTTGTTTGATAGGTAAGTTTCAATTATTGTTTTTCTACTACTATTATGCGTAAGATTGTTTTTGGTTTCGTCATATTTTGCGGGGCTTTGATGGCCCGGGCGGAGGGGTCGCCGGCGGTGCCCGACACGGTTGTCGAGACTGTTGCTGATTCTGTGGTTTTTCCTGTCAATACGTTGCATCCGGTTGAGCGGCCGGTGAAGTCGATCTATGCTTTTCCGGAGCAGAATCTGAATCTGGGTTTCAGCCATCCGGACTGGCAGCGGATGTGGATTAACGCCGGAGTGTTGTGTGGCTGCTATGTTGGGGCGCTGTTTGTTCTGGAGATGCTTCCTGAGGATGCCACGAATTGGAACCGTGCGGAGTTTTATCATGTCCCGCTGTGGACGCGCTGGCGCAAGCATGTGTTGAAGCAGGGGCCGGAGTGGGACCATGATAATCCGATGTTTAATATGGTTTTGCATCCGTATAGCGGTGCGGCGTATTTTATGGCGGCGCGCAGCTGCGGTTTCAGTTTCTGGGGGTCGATGTTGTTTTCGGCGTGTGTGTCGACCATTGCGTGGGAGTTTGGCGTGGAGGCTTTTATGGAGCGTCCGTCGTATCAAGATATTTTTATTACTCCGCTGGTTGGCAGCGTTATGGGCGAGGGCTTTTTCCGCATAAAGCGCTATATTGTCATGAATAACTACCGGCTGGCCGGTTCGGCGGTGTTGGGCAATATAGTTGCGTTTCTGGTTGACCCGGTGAATGAGGTTGTGGGCCTTATCGGGGGGAATCCGGCGCGCAAGCTGGTTAAGGAGAAGAAGCTGCAGATTCAGTCTATGCCGGTGATTACGAATCAGACTCTGGGGCTGAATGTTCAGGTAACGTTCTAAATTGTTCGGCCCGGAGCAGGGCTCGCTTGAGGTCGGGCCCCCAGCGGTAGTTGCCGGTGCCGCCGGTTGCTGGCACTACGCGGTGGCAAGGAATGAGCAGGGCTATGGGGTTGCGGGCGATGGCTGAAGCGGCGGCGCGCACGGCCGACGGGTGGCCGATGGCGGCAGCCACTTGGGAGTAGGTTGCGGTCTGGCCCCGGGGAATCCGGAGCAGGGCGGCGAGCACGGAGAATTGGAAGTCGGAGCAGTTGAGGAGCAAGTTGATGGGCTCTTGGCTGACAGGGTGGCCGCAGATGAGGTCGATGGCACGGCGTGCGGGCCGGGGAATGCCGCGGAGGTCGGACGGAGTCGCGCCGCGGTCGATGAATTCGAGCGCTGAGATGCCTTTTTCGGTGGCCAGCATGCGCATCGGGCCGAAGGGCGAGATGAAGCGGACTTCGGCGGGCGATTCCGTGGCGGCGGCGCGGATGAGGTTAATCATCATCGGGGCTATCGGAGTTCTCGGAGCTCTCAGAGTTCTCGGAGTTCTCAGAGTTCTCCGAGGGCTCAGCGGGTTCGAGTTCGCCTTCGGGGTCGATGCGGTCGTAGGCTTCGTTGGCTGAGGCGCGGAAGTATTCTTCGAGGGTGCGGCCGCCGGAAAGCAGGGTCGAGAAGTTCGCTTCGGAGATTATGAAGGGGCGCACCTGGCGCGGCAGGGTAAACACCGATGAGCGTCCGAGCAGGGTGCGGTAGTGTTCGGCTTCGGATTCGTTGGCAAAGCCTTTGACCAGCAGCATTCCGAGGCGGCCGAAGTTCATCTGCTCCAGGTCGAAGTCTTTAACCACAAAGGTGTTGAAGTTATGGCGCGCTACCTGATAGAGCAGCTCGTTGGCCGACACGGTGTCGGTGGGGTAGGCGAGCACCAGCATCTGGGGCTGCGCGGGGTTGAAGTCGAAGTCGGGGGCGTCGCCAAGGGTTGAGGCGGTGGAGTCGCCGGGCGCGGCCAGGCGGATGTCCCAGAGCATGGAGCGCGAGTTTGCCACTCCTTCGTTGAGCTTGCGGCCCTCTTTCATGCCTTTGAGGTAGGCCGAGGCCAGGGGCGTGAGGTCGGTCTGCGGGTAGCGCTCGAGGAGTTCGCGCAGGGTGGCGGTGAAGTTTTCGGGGTCTTTTTCGGTAACGTAGGCCAGGGCGTGGAGGAACATGAATTTGGGCATGATGTCGGAAACGGGATATTTCTGCATCATGGTTTGGTAGGCTTCATGAACGGCCCGGTTGTCGTTGGCCAGATAGGCGGCATAGGCGTCGTCGTAGAGCGCCTGCTGTGCGGCCGGCATTTCGCGCAGGTTCTGGATATAGTCGGGATTCTGCAGGGCAATGCCATATTTGCTTTCGGGGAAGTCGCTCAGAATCAGCTGGCGCCATTTTTCGGCCAGTTCTGGTCGCTCCATGCGCATCAGCATGATATACATGTTGTAGTAAACGTCGAGGCGGTAGATGTTGTCGGGGTACTGCTCGAGTAGGCGGTCCCATTCGTGTTCGGCGGCGGGGAAGTCTTCGAGTTTGTCCTTGAGAATGGAACCCATGGTGAAGAGGCCCTCCTGAATCACCTCTTGGACGGTGGCTTTTTCTTCGTCGGTTTTCGGAATCTGGGCGAGGTAATATTCGGGGAAATGGGGGTCGGCGGCGCGTTCGGCGTCGGCTTTGTCTTCCGGCTCGGCGGCGGGGGCTTCGCCGTCGGTGGCAAGCGAGTCGGCGGGCTGGTCGGAGTCGGAGCTGTCGAAGTCGCTGAAGGCAAATGATGCCTTGTTGCGGCGTCGCCAGTCGTCTTCGAGCTTGCGCGAGCCCCATTTGCGCTGGAATGCGGTCTTACCTGCCGAAACGGTTGCGGAGTTATAGAAGTACCATGAATCGTCTTTTGACCCCATCTGGAACTGCGTCGTAGCGTTGGCGTCGGTGATGCCGACCTGATATGCCGCTGCGTCGGCGTCGAGGGCCTTGCGGGCCGCTTCCTCCGCTTCTTA
>CAMWSP010000200.1 GCA_947176935.1 uncultured Porphyromonadaceae bacterium
CAAAAAATTCAGACGTTGAATGTCGGGCCAGAACGAGGAAAGGTAACTTATAGGTTTTCTATTGTGGATTCGATAGCCGGATTCAATGTTCGCGATCCGGAGGTCTTAGGATTTGTGCCCGGGGATTCAGCTATTGTGGCTAAGGGATGGGGATTTACAATGAATACCGGGATGAGTTCAAAGAAAGTTTTTTCCATAAAATTCCCGGCAGTTGACAGTTGCGAATACCACCTATATATAGACGCCAGCGGTTATTATCCGAGAACTATTCCGATTTCGGTTAATAAAGATTTGTCATTCAAGCAAATCGACTTGGGGGAAATCGGGTTGCTTAAAGAGCCGAAAAGGCTCGATGAGGTTACGGTGACGGCCTCGCGAATAAAGCTTTATTACGACGGCGATACGCTGGTGTATAATGCCGATGCTTTTTTGCTGCCAGAAGGTTCGATGCTCGATGACCTGATTCGCAAACTTGATGGCGTAAGCATTAACACCGACGGCGAGATATTTTGCAACGGCCGCAAGGTCGAGAGCCTGATGCTCGACGGCCGCAAGCTTTTTAACGGCAATCCGCGAATGCTGATGCAGAATCTCGGGGCGTATACAGTTAAGAAAATCAAGGTCTATGACTATACCTCCAAAGAAGATAAACTTCTCGGCTATTCCGCCACCGGCAAGAAGCCGATGGTTATGGATGTTGTGCTCAAACAGGAATATTCCATCGGCAAATGGTTGAATCTTGATGCCGGCTATGGAACTTCCAACCGCTATCTTGCCCGCCTGTTTGCGCTCGGATTCACAAAGACTACGGCTTTTGCCGCGTTTGCAAATATAAATAACCTCTCAACAGGCGACAATCCTACCAGATATGACCAATGGCACCCCGAAAAAGCGGGCCGCAGCGACAGCCGATATATTTCGGGAGGCTTGACGTATCAATACGACACGAAGAAAGAAACTTTCCGCGGCGAGGCGGCAGTGAATACCGATAGAGTCAACAGTATTGGAGGGCGCGAAAGCGTAAACTACCTTTCAAGCGGAAATACTTATCAGAATTATTATTTTAACGGTCTCAACCGCAATCTGGAAGTCACGACCAACCACTATTTTAACTGGATATTCTCAAAAACCTCACTGACGCTGACGCCAAAGTTCGAATATACGCGCAAGCGCACCGACAGCTCTACAACGTCGGCAACCTTCGATGAGGATATGGATAAGGTAACGGCCGAAGACATCGAGGCAATCTATTCGGGCGATGCCGACCGCCTGCTTCGCCACACCATCAACCGCAATCTGGTTCGCAGCGAATCGGACAACAACCGATTCTATGGCAGCATGGAGGCGAAACTGCTCGTGCGCCTGCCCGAAATCAGCAAAGGGGTAAATCAGAATCTGACCTTCAACGCCAACGGCAGCTATCGAAACAGCCACTCGGAGACATTTAACCGCAACACCATTAACTACGGCCGGAATCCCGAGCCGACCTACGATGTTTATGCCCTGACGCGCGTGCGCCCTTCGTGGTATGCCTACGGCAACGGCTCGGCAACATATCGGGTCAACATCCGCGAGCAGCATGACTTTTCTCTGACCTACGCCTACTCCCAAAACCACGACCGAAACACCTCCGACCGCTATTTGCTGAGCAATCTCGACCAGGCATCGCTGGTTGGCCTGCGCTTCGCCGAGCTTGCGCCGGACATGGACCTGTCGGCCGTTATTGACCCTGACAACAGCCGCACAACGCGCTATCGGACCGATTCGCACAGCCTGACCGGATGGATGAGTCTTGGATGGCATCGCGAACGTGGCGACTACAGCGAAGGAATCTACATCAGCGCCACTCCCGGACTGGAGTTTCTTGACCGCCGGTATGACTACACGCGTCCGAACTACGACACCACGGTGGTTCGCCGCAACATTGTGCCCAAAATCGAGGCAAACGTCAGATATTCTACTACATTTAAACACGACAAAACGCGTCGATACTACAGCGTTACACTAAACTGGAAATCTTCGCCATCGCTCGTTTCGATGGGTAACTTGATCAACGTTTCCAACACAAGCAACCCACTCAATATTTTCCGCGGCAATCCCGACCTGCGCAACGGCTACACTCATTCCGCCACGGCCAAGTTGGAACTTAACCAACATGCCCCAACAAATCACTACAACACATTTTCGCTTCACTATAACTTCTCTGAAAACTCTATTAGTTCGGGCTATATCTACGACCCGAAAACCGGCGTAACGGTCAGGTCGATGTATAACATCAACGGCTACCGCTACTATGGAGTCAGATATACCGGCACCGGCCTGATTATCCGCCGAGGCTCGCGTAGTCTTAACTATAACGCGGGTTTTAACTGGACAAATACGGATTCTCCCATGATGGTGGGCGTTGGCGCAGACGATGGCCGCACCGTTCCCGCCCGCCGCTTCAGGTATAGTACCTTGATCAATCCGTCGGCCGGACTTTCGTTCTCCTTCGGCGAACGCGGCCATTCGGTCAACGCCGGCTGGAACGCAAACTTCAACCACACCACAAGCAGCGCCGAAGGCTACCAACCTATGGACTTGACCTATATGAACTACAAGCTCGGAGTGAGCTTCGGGCTCCCCTTCAACATCCGGCTTGCAACCGACGCGAACCTCCTTACGCGCAAGGGGTTTGACGACCCGACGCTCAACTCCAACGAGATAGTCTGGAACGCCACAGCTTCGTGGTATTGGAAAAAGAAGCGGCTTTCGTTTATTCTCGATGCCTACGACATTTTGGGCCAGATAAAGGTTATTTCCGCATATTCCAATGAACTCGGACGCACCGAATCGTGGAGCAACACCCTGCCGCGCTACGTTTTGCTGCGCCTGCGCTACCACCTGGACATCTCGCCCAAATAATCAGCAGCGCCCACGAGAGCGGGCAATTTTGCTAAATTCGAATTTTATTCGTAAATTTGAGTCCGTAAAAC
>CAMWSP010000201.1 GCA_947176935.1 uncultured Porphyromonadaceae bacterium
TTTCTATGCTTCGGCCGGCCGAATCAACCTCATCGGCGAACACGCCGGCTATAACGGCGGCTTTGTTTTCCCCGGCGCTATCGACAAAATCATTGAAGCAGAAATCCGTCCCAACGGCACCGACCGCTGCCGCGTTTATTCCGTAGATATCAACGAAACCGCTGAATTCGGTCTGACCGAAGAATCCGCTCCCGAACAGCAGTGGGCCCGCTATATTTTCGGCGTTTGCCGCGAAGTTATCAAGCGTGGCTTCAAGGTTGAAGGCTTCGACGCCGTTTTTGCCGGCAATGTTCCTCTGGGCGCAGGCCTGAGCTCCTCGGCCGCTCTGGAAAGCTGCTTCGCCTATGCCATGAACGACCTTTTCAACGACAATAAAATCGACAAGTTCGAACTCGCCAAAATCGGTCAGAGCACCGAACATAACTATTGCGGCGTGAACTGCGGCATCATGGACCAGTTCGCTTCCGTATTCGGCAAAAAAGACAACCTGATGCGTCTGGACTGCCGCTCGATGGAATTTGAATACTTCCCCTTCAAGCTCGACGGCTACAAGCTCGTGCTCGTTGATTCCCGCGTTAAGCACGAACTCGTTGACTCTCCCTACAACAAGCGCCGCCAGAGCTGCGAACGCGTAGCTGCCGCCCTGGGCATCGAAACCCTCCGCGACGCTTCGATGGAAGACCTCGACAAAATCAAAGACAAAATTTCGGAAGAGGACTATAAGCGTGCCGAATATGTTATCGGCGAAAAACAGCGCGTGCTCGACGTTTGCGACGCCCTGGAACGCGGCGACTATGCAACCGTTGGCGAACGCATGTATCAGACCCACGAAGGCATGAGCAAGCTCTACGAAGTAAGCTGCGAAGAACTCGACTACCTCAACGACCTCGCTAAAGAATGTGGCGTTACCGGTTCGCGCATCATGGGTGGCGGTTTCGGCGGCTGCACCATCAACCTCGTCAAGGACGACCTCTATGACCCCTTCGTTTCCGTAGTGACCAAGAAGTTCGCTGAAAAATACGGCCACGAACCCAAAATCTATCCCGTAATCATTTCCGACGGCGCCCGTCGTCTTTCCTGATAATGAAAGTAGAAAAATCAACTGTCCCCTCCAAAAAGGGCGACATCACCCTTATAACCCTCACTAACGAAAGCGGCGCAAAGGTTACGCTCAGCTCCCTGGGCGCCGCCATCGTTGGCGTTGAGGTTCCGGATCGCAACGGCGTTCTGGCCGACGTTGTGCTCGGCTATGCCGATCCGACCGATTATTACTACGACGGCCCCTGCGCCGGCAAAGTGCCCGGACGTTATGCCAACCGCATTGCCCGCGGCCATTTCCAACTCGACGGCAAGGACTACCACCTGGCAATCAACAATGGCCCCAACGCCCTCCACGGCGGACCCGAAGGCTTCCAGAATCAAATCTGGAACGTTGAGGTTCTCCCCGATAACTCGGTTAAGTTCACCTATAAGGCTGCCGACGGCGAAGAAGGCTATCCCGGCAATATGGTTACTTCGGCAACCTATAGCTGGAACGACAGCAACGAACTCAAGCTGAAGCTCGAAGCCGAAACCGACGCACCCACCGTTGTGAACCTCACCAACCATGCCTATTTCAACCTCGCGGGCCACGATTCCGGCTCGGTGCTCGACCACGTTCTGACGCTCGACGCTCACCTCTATCTGCCCACCGACGAAACGCTCGTTCCGACCGGCGACATGGTTTCGGTTCTCAACACTCCCATGGACTTCACCAAGCCGAAAACCATCGGTGCCGACATCAAGGCCGAGTATCCCGCGCTCACCTATGGCAAGGGCTACGACAACTGCTACGTTATCGACGGCTGGAACGCCGGCACTGACCGCCGCGCCGCCCGCCTCGAGGACCCCAAGACCGGACGCGTGCTCGAAGTGTTCACCACCCAGCCCGGCGTGCAGGTCTACACCGGCAACTGGCTCGCAGGCTCGCCAAAGAACAAGGCCGGTCGCCCCTATGAGGACTATGAAGGCGTGGCTATCGAATGTCAGGGATTCCCCGACGCAGTCAATAAGCCGCAGTTCCCCAACGTGGTTCTCCGCCCCGGTGAAAAATTTGACCAAACTATCACATTCAAGTTTAGCTATAAGTAATGAAACCCACTCTTTTTGTTCTCGCTGCAGGCATGGGCTCGCGCTATGGCGGCCTCAAGCAGCTCGACGGTGTTGGTCCTAACGGCCAGACCATCATGGACTATTCCATCTACGACGCTATCCGCTCCGGATTCGGCAAGGTTGTTTTCGTTATCCGCAAGGATTTCGAACAGGACTTCCGCGACAAAATCCTCAGCAAATATGAAGGCCACATTCCCGTGGAACTCACTTTCCAGGCTCTCGACAACCTGCCCGAAGGCTACACCTGCCCCGCCGACCGCACCAAGCCCTGGGGTACTAACCACGCCGTTCTCATGGGTAAGGACGTTATCAAGGAACCTTTTGCAGTTATCAACGCCGACGACTTCTATGGCCGCAACGCTTTCGAAGTTATCGCCAAGGAACTCTCCAAGGAATATGACCGCAAGGGCGACTACTGCATGGTAGGTTTCCGCGTAGGCAACACCATGACCGAAAACGGCTCGGTTGCCCGTGGCGTTTGTGAGAATAAAGACGGCCTGCTCTCTTCTGTAGTTGAGCGCACCGCTATTTCCTACGACCCCGAACACCGCATCACCTTCACCGACGAAAACGGTCAGACCCAGTATCTCGACCCGAACACCCCCGTTTCGATGAACCTCTGGGGCTTCACTCCCGACTATTTCGACTATTCGGAACGTGAATTCAAGAAATTCCTCGACAAGGACCTCAACACTCCCAAGAGCGAATATTTCATCCCCCTCTGCATCGACACTCTCATCAACAGCGGCGAAGCCACTGTTAAGGTGCTCGACACCGACTC
>CAMWSP010000202.1 GCA_947176935.1 uncultured Porphyromonadaceae bacterium
GCCGATGTGCATGCCCTTGAATTCCATGTCGAGGTCCATTTCAATGTTTTCGGCCGGAACGATGTAGAAGTCCGACTGATGTACCCAGGGACCCCAACCGCTAACGGTAGTTTCGGCGGCGTCATCGTTGTTGAACAGATAGTGACGCACGGTTTCGGTGGTGCTGCTGGCCAGGTCATTGAAGGAGAATATGGCGGTATAGTCAGAGCCGTGGTTGCGCGTTGCCTCAATCGCATATTCGCCGCGGTCGCCGTCGGCTTCAACCTGCACAACGTTCTGGCTTTCTTCGGCATGTCCGAGATAGAGGCCCTGAGAGTGGATGTAGTAGCAGTTGGTCGCTCCTTCCTTGGGCTCGAACGAGAACAGGCTGTGATAATTCAGGTTCTTGGACTCAAGCGTGCCGCCATAAACGTTAAGGTCGGTGGCGCCGGTATAGAGATAGCGGCCTTCCTCGGTTTGAGCGTTATAGTCAGATGAGCTGACAATGCGGTAATATGCGTTGGGGGTGAGTTCCTTAACGGTTACGTTGCTGTTGTATGTAGCAATCAGGTTGCGGAGCTCTTCGGCGGCTGCGAGGTCATATTTGTCGGCCTCGGCGGCTGCTATGATGTCGGCTGTGTTGGAGAAATCCACGCCATTAAAGTCGACGGCGCCAACAACGTTTGCCGGGCCGTTATATCCCGTAACAAAAGCTTTGGCGGTTGTGAGCATGGGGTCTGCGGCTGCGGTGAACCAGCAGGTGGAACCTTCGTCGGCGCTCCCCCAGTGAGTAAGAGTGGTGCCGTTATCAAGGCCTGAGTTCACGTTGAGGTAGCTGCCATTGGCTGAGGTGCGGAAGCAGCAGTAGGTCGAATTGTTGGGGTTGGTTGAGCTTGCATAAGGTTTCCAGATGCAGCCGGTGGTGGAGGTGCCTACCTTAATATGGTCGTTGTTGGTGTTGCCTTCTTCGTAGAGCCACATGTCGAGGCCTGCGGCTTTGTTGTAGATTTTGAAGCCGTCGAAGTAGTTGCCGACAAATGCCCAGAGCTGGGTGTCGGCAAAGCCGTTGGTTGCAAGGTCGGCGGGCTCGTTGCTTACAATGGTGTTGCTTTCGGCCTCGGTGAAGGTCCAGGTGAAGCGCTGGCTGCGGTTAGTGTGGAGTTGAACAGCCTGCCAGATCATGTTGTCGGTGGTGGCGGTGTACTTGAACGGCAGTGCAAACTGTTGGAGTTCGTAGTTGATAGCGCCGGTTTCAGGAACGGTAACCGTAACTTGGTCGGCAAAGAAAGCGGGACCGGAGAAGGTGTATTCCTGGCCAACAACGCCGATGAAATAGCCGTCGAGCATGGTGTGGCCCTGGTAGGTCATGGTGATGTCTACCCGTCTTATCTGTTTGATTGCTGCTGCCGGGAAGAGAGCGCGAACGTTTGCGCCGGTGGGGTTGGCCTGGGCCGCTGCCATGGCGGCTGCATCTATCGGGTATGTGGTGCCGTTATGGGTGTAGCTGGTGGTTGCGAAGTCTTCGTCGGTCAGGTCGAAGAAGCGGATAAATGAGCCTCCGTCGTTTTGGGACAGAGTTGATACCCATACGCCAAGTTTGTTGTTTACATCGTTGGCGTGTGTGGTGGCGCCATCAGGATGCTGGAGCGAAATGCCATTGCTGGCTTCAGTGGCGTTTGAGTTGAGCTTAACAATCCATTGGGTCGGTTCGAGGCTTACCAGGGTTGCCAGACTGTTGTTTGTCGAGGCGCAGTTAACGCCGGCTTCGTCGTTATAGCCAACGGAATGGAGCGAAACTTTGAGGCGGTTGTCGGCGTCGTAGCCGTGGCCTTTGAGGTAGAACAGGTTGGCCGGAGCGAATTGAGTTGCGTCGGCGCTCTTGGTGTTGATCTGGCCGTCGTCGAGCACTGTCCATCTTGTGGCGGCACTGCGGATATTGGCGCGGTAAACGCGGTTAAGGGCGAAGGGGAAGTCCCATGTGCCGGTAACGTTGAAGGTCTTGTTGGTCGAGCTGATGGTTTTGTTCGATTCTGCAACGCCGGTAATGGTCAGGTGTTCCACGGCAGGAATGTTGTTGACGTCAAGGGTGCCGGGAAGCAGCGGAACGGTTGCGGCATTAGGCTGAACGCCACCAAATGCGGGATAGTTGAATGTAACTTCAATGGGTTCGGTGGTCATTTCGGTTGCCTCGTAAATAAGGCAAGCGGCGCTGGTTCGGTTGGCATCCCAGGGGTTTGTCTGGCCGGCAGCACCGGTTTGAAAGTACATAGGGCCAAAAATATTGGTCTGGGAGCCGTTTGTGTCAGAAAAGTGGAGGTCCTCAAAGCTATGGCCGTTAGGGGCAGTTGAGCGGAGCAGATAGCGGCCGTAAACGGGCGAAGTGGATGCTATGGAATTATAAATCGTGAAGTAGCCGGCTTCATCAAGATTCTCTACCTTATGGGTTGCAACGGCGTTATAATGTTTCGCAGCAGGTTTCGGAGGATAGAGATTATTGCAGTTGCGGAAGGTGAAGCTCTGACCGTCGGCGCTGACTACCAGGGTGTAGACGTATTCTTCGGAGAAAAATTCAGTGTCTTCGGGATTTGAGGGGTCGCATGATGCAAAGTAGCCCGAGCCGTCTGTTTCATCGATGATAACCGGTTTAAACCAGCCGGTGGTAGTTTTGCCGGAGGCTTTGACGATTACCTTTTTCTCCTGGCCGGCAAATGCCTGAATGTCTGTGGCGCTCAGGCCTGTGGCGGCGCGCTGCCAGGTAGTGGCGGAAACAGTAGCCGTGAGGGCAGCCGCTCCCAGTGTTAGTAATAGTTTTTTCATTGAATGATAATTAGAGATATGATTGTTTGTTGTGTTATTTATGGTATGCGTACACGGGTGCAAAATTACACAAAAGTTAACAAATTACCCCCCCCAATTAGTTAAAC
>CAMWSP010000203.1 GCA_947176935.1 uncultured Porphyromonadaceae bacterium
GGTGAACCCGGTGTAGAGCTCGCGGGCGCGCTCCATGCTGACTGCCTTGGCATACTGCTGGATGCACCAGAGGGCCCACATCGGAATGTCGGGCTGGTCAATGCCTTGGATTATATGGTCGAGCTGCCCCGATTCCATGAAGCGGAGCAGGGCGGCATTGGCCGTGGCGGTGATTTTTTCGAAGTCGCCAACGTGGTCGATTGCCAGGGTGTTGCCCGGCAGCGACATGTAGGTGTTGCGCGCCAGAACCTTGCCCCACGGATAACCCGAAAGCATATATTCGCCGCCTTCAATGCGCATGTAGAACTGCTTGGCGGCGTTTTTCAGGCAGTTATAGAACGAGCTGCGGGGGGTGCGAACTGCGATTTCCTTTTCATACATCTTGGTCAGCGAGCGCGGGTTAACTTCGCTTATGCCGGCCGAGAAGATGATGGTTTCGCCTTTTTTGATGGGCACGCTGAAATAGCCGGGAACCCAGAGGTCTTCCATGTAGGGCACTCCGCGTTCCAGGTCTTTGACGTATTCGATGCCGTTATACCAGTTGGGTTCGTTGACCCACTCGGCCTTGCGCGAGAACTGCATGAACAGGGTGGGGTAGCCCGGATAGAGCGAGCAGCTGATGCCGTTGGGCACTTCGCTATACTCCTTGTTGATACTGCCGTTTTCCTGAACCAGAGCGTTGACTTCGCGGAAGGCCAGGAAGGGGCGGAACTGCAGGGTGGTTGCGCTGTGGGCCTCTACCAGAGTGTAGCGAATCAGGATTCGGTTTTCGTCGGAAATGAAGATTTTTTCTTTGGTCAACACTACGCCGCCCACGCGGTAGGTGGTTTTCGGCACGTCGGTGCAGTCGAATTCGCGAATGTATTTGTGGCCCTTGGGGGAGTAAACGCCGCCGCTGTAGCGGTGGAGGCCAAGGTTGAATTTCGCACCGTGTTGAATAACTGTTTCATCCAGCGACGACAGCATCACGTAGCTGCCCGCCGGGTCAAGTTCCGGTATGGGAATGACCAGCAACCCGTGTTGTTTGCGGGTATTGCAGTCAACTACCGTTGTGCAGTGATAGGCGCCGGTTTGATTCGTTCGGAGCATCTCTTTGGTCAGAGCGTGGTCCAAATTCATCATTTGGTTTCTATCAAATTTCAGATAACTCATATGTTAAACAATAGTTTATAATAAATTTCGAATTTCGGTTCAGGCTACGAAATTACAACATTTCGCCGCAATTTCCAAAGGATATGCCCAATAACATAATTTTGGCTAAAAAAATCGCGCCGGAATTGCCGACGCGATTTCTTTTTCCTATGGTTGCACGGGAGTGTTGGCTGGTTATTTGTTAAACAGGTTTTTGATTGAGCCGATTGAGGAAAGCACCGACGAGGCTTCGTAGGGGATATAGACCGTTTTGTTGTCCTGGCCGGAGGTCATTTCGCGCAGTGTGTCGATATATTTCATGGCCAGTATGTAGGTTGCCGGGTCGGTCTGGGTGGCGCTGACTGCCTCGGCAACGCGGCGAATGGCTTCGGCTTCAGCCTCGGCGTTGAGAATAATGGCGCGGGCTTCACCTTCTGCGCGCAGAATCTCAGCCTGCTTGATTGCTTCGGCCTGGTTGATTTGCGAGGCCTTTTCGCCTTCGGAGCGCAAAATGCGGCTCTGCTTTTCACCTTCGGCGTTGAGAATTTCGGCGCGGCGGTTGCGCTCGGCCTGCATCTGTTTTTCCATGGCCTGACGAACGGATGCGGGAGGCGTGATGTCCTGCAGCTCCACGCGGTTCACCTTCACGCCCCACTTATTGGTGGCGTCGTCGAGAATAACCTGCAGCTTGGAGTTGATGGTGTCGCGCGAGGTGAGGGTTTCGTCAAGTTCCAGTTCGCCGATAACGTTACGCAGCGAAGTCTGCGTCAGCTTTTCGATAGCGTTCGGCAGATTGTCGATTTCATAAACCGCCTTCTTCGGGTCAACAATCTGGAAGTAGAGCAGGGCGTTGATTTCGGTGGTCACGTTGTCGCGCGTGATAACCTGCTGCGAGGGGAAGTCATAAACCTGCTCGCGGAGGTCAATAACCGTTGTTGCGGTCATGCGCACAATGGTCTTGCCGCCTATGGCGTTCTCCACGCGGCGGGTGTAGATGGTCTTGGGGCGGTCAATAAACGGAACGATGAAGTTCAGACCCGGGCCCAGAACGCTGTGGAAGCGGCCCAGACGCTCAACCACTCTCGTTTCCGACTGAGGAACGACCTTTACGCCGGCCCAGATAACGACTATTGCCAGAGCGATAATTACGATGGCAAGAAAAATAGTGTAGTTCATGCTATTTCTTCAACTGTTAAAATTATGGAATCGTAGGAGGTCACGACCACTTCGCGGCCGTGGTGAATAACGTGGTCAATGCCCGGAGCCTTCACTTGCCAGTAGTCGCCGTCAATGCGGGCGCGGCCCAGCTGGTCGGGGCGGATTTCGTCGGTCACGATGGCGCGGCGGCCCAGCAGGGCATCCATGCCGGTGCGGGCGCGGTGGGCGGTTTTCTTCTCCATGCGGCGAACCAGCGGAGCCAGTGCAATCCATGCCAGAACGGCCGCAATGCCTACGCAGATACCCTGGGCGGCAACAGAGTCAACAAACACCGACAGCAGCGCGGCGGCCAAACAGCCAACGGCGCAACTAAAAGCCCATACGGCCTGCGAAAACACCTCGATAACGAGCAAAACAACGGCTGCAATCAGCCAGATAATCCAAGCAGACATAATGAAAAAATGTGATAAAAAATTATTCCGAGAGCAAAGATACAAAAATTCTCCCAAATCCCCAAATCCCAACCCCCATTTTGTAACTATAAGTTTTTAAAATTCGTGATCGCTACTTCTTTGAAGCTGCCGAGAGGCTCTCCGGCGTAAACGA
>CAMWSP010000204.1 GCA_947176935.1 uncultured Porphyromonadaceae bacterium
GGTCGCCGTCGAAGTCGGCGTTGAATGCCGTACAAGCGAGCGGGTGGAGCTGGATTGCCTTGCCTTCGATCATTTTGGGCTGGAAGGCCTGGATGCCGAGGCGGTGCAGTGTTGGTGCGCGGTTGAGGAGCACGGGGTGGCCCTTCATGACGTGTTCGAGGATGTCCCAAACAACGGGTTCCTTGCGGTCAACGATTTTTTTGGCCGATTTAACGGTTTTTACGATGCCGCGCTCAATGAGCTTGCGGATGACGAAGGGTTTGTAGAGCTCGGCAGCCATGTATTTGGGAATGCCGCACTCGTGCATTTTCAGTTCGGGGCCTACAACGATAACGGAACGCGCGGAGTAGTCGACGCGCTTACCGAGCAGGTTCTGACGGAAGCGGCCGGCTTTACCCTTGAGCGAGTCGGAGAGAGATTTGAGGGGGCGGTTGGCTTCGCTCTTGACGGCCGACGATTTGCGGGAGTTGTCGAGCAGCGAGTCAACGGCTTCCTGAAGCATGCGCTTTTCGTTGCGCAGGATGACTTCGGGGGCTTTGATTTCTACGAGGCGTTTCAGGCGGTTGTTGCGGATGATGACGCGGCGGTAGAGGTCGTTGAGGTCGGAGGTTGCGAAGCGGCCGCCATCGAGGGGCACCAGCGGGCGCAGTTCCGGCGGAATTACGGGCACAACCTGGAGCACCATCCATTCGGGCTTGTTGCGGCCTTTGGACATGCGGAAGCTTTCAACCACCTGGAGGCGCTTGAGGGCTTCGGTTTTGCGCTGCTGGGAGCCTTCGTTGTTGGCCTGGTCGCGCAGCTGGTAGGAGAGGTCGTCGAGGTTTATGCGTGAGAGCATGTCCTGCACGGCTTCGGCACCCATCTTGGCAATGAACTTGTTGGGGTCGGTGTCTTCGAGCAGGGCGTTTTCCTTGGGCAGATTGTCGACGATCTGGAAGTATTCTTCTTCGGTGAGCAGCTGGTTTGCCTCAACGGGTTCGCCGTTGAGGGTTGCCAGACCGGGCTGGATAACTACGTAGCGTTCGTAGTAGATAACCGCGTCGAGCTTCTTGGAGGGGAGACCGAGCAGGTAGCCGATTTTGTTGGGCAGCGAGCGGAAGTACCAGATGTGGGCAACGGGCACTTCGAGCTTGATGTGGCCGGAGCGTTCGCGGCGCACCTTTTTTTCGGTGACTTCCACGCCGCAACGGTCGCAGATGATGCCCTTGTAGCGGATGCGCTTATATTTGCCGCAGTGACATTCATAGTCCTTGACGGGGCCGAAAATGCGTTCGCAGAACAGGCCGTCGCGTTCGGGCTTATAGGTGCGGTAGTTGATTGTTTCGGGCTTGAGGACCTCGCCGGAGCTGCGTTCCAGAATCTCCTCGGGCGAAGCGAGCCCGATGGTGATTTTGGAGAATCCGGTTTTGGTCGGTTTGTTATCTTTCTTAAATGCCATAGTGGTTTTCGAGTCAAAAAGATGTTATTCCATATTGATGGAGAGGCCGAGGCCGCGGAGTTCGTGGAGCAGAACGTTGAGCGATTCGGGGATGCCGGGGGTTGGCATTGCGTCGCCCTTAACGATGGCTTCATAGGCTTTGCTTCGGCCGGTAACGTCGTCGGACTTGATGGTCAGGATTTCCTGAAGGATGTGGGATGCGCCGAAAGCTTCGAGCGCCCACACTTCCATTTCGCCGAAACGCTGGCCGCCGAACTGTGCCTTACCGCCCAGAGGCTGCTGGGTAATGAGCGAGTAGGGGCCGATGGAGCGTGCATGCATCTTGTCTTCAACCATGTGGCCGAGTTTGAGCATGTAGATGACGCCAACGGTTGCGGGCTGGTCGAAGCGTTCGCCGGTGCCGCCGTCGTAGAGGTAGGTCTTGCCGTAGCGGGGCAGGCCGGCCTTGTCGGTCCAGGCGTTGAGGTCGTCGAGGGTCGCACCGTCGAAAATCGGGGTGGCGAACTTCTCGCCGAGTTCGCGTCCGGCCCAGCCGAGAACGGTTTCGAAAATCTGACCGAGGTTCATACGCGAGGGCACGCCCAGCGGGTTCAGACAGATGTCGACGGGAGTGCCGTCGGCAAGGAAGGGCATGTCTTCCTGGCGCACGATGCGCGAAACGATACCTTTGTTGCCGTGGCGGCCTGCCATTTTGTCGCCCACGGAGATTTTGCGCTTCTTGGCGATGTAGACCTTGGCGAGCTGCATGATGCCGGAGGGGAGTTCGTCGCCGATTGAGATGTCGTATTTCTTGCGGCGGAGTTCGGCGTCGATTTCCTTGCTCTTGCGCAGGTAGTTAACGATGGTTGCGCGGATGAGGTCGTTTTTGTGGGCGTCGGTGGTCCATTTCGACAGGTTGACGGTGTCGTAGTCGATTTCGCGGAGCACCGATGCGGTGAACTTCTGGGTTTTGGGAATAACGTCAACGCCGAGGAAGTCCTTTACGCCCTGAGAACTCTTGTTTTTGGTGAGTTCCATGAGCTTGTGGACGAGTTCTTCCTTGAGCTGCGTCTGGCGTTCTTCATATTCCTCGTCGAGTTTGGGCAGGAGCGCGTTGGTGCGGGTTTTGGAGCTCTTGGCGGCTTTGGCAAAGAGGTTGGTGCCGATAATCACGCCCTTGAGCGAGGGGGTTGCACGCAGCGAAGCGTCCTTAACGTCGCCGGCTTTGTCGCCGAAGATTGCGCGGAGCAGTTTTTCTTCGGGGGTGGGGTCGGATTCACCCTTCGGGGTGATTTTGCCGATCATGATGTCGCCGGGAATAACGTGGGCGCCGATGCGGATAATGCCGCGTTCGTCGAGGTCTTTGGTGGCGTCTTCGCTAACGTTGGGAATGTCGTTGGTCAGTTCTTCCATGCCGCGCTTGGTTTCGCGCACTTCGAG
>CAMWSP010000205.1 GCA_947176935.1 uncultured Porphyromonadaceae bacterium
CCTCAATCCTATACCGTTCGGCATCGGCGGTTACCGCGCCGGCATTGGCCGGTTTTCCCGCCTGCTGCAGCGCCATCATTATCTGGGTGGGGAGCATGCCGTTGCGGGCGATTTCCTCTTTCGACAGGATTATATCGACCGTCTCGGCGCGCGTTCCGCCAATCGAAACGCGTTTCACTCCGGGCACAGCCAGCAGCTCCCGGCGCAGATACTTGGCATAGCGCTCCAGCTCGGGATAATCATAGCCATCGCCTGTCAATGCGTAAAAAATGCCATAAACGTCCATCATATCGTCGAGCACCACAGGGTCGTAGGTTCCCTCGGGCAATTTGGGCTTGACATCGGCCACCTTACGGCGCAGAAAATCGAAGTGCTGCTCGAGTTCTTCCATCTTCACTGACATTTTGAACTCCACGGTTATCATGGCCATTCCGTCCTGACACTCGCTTTTGATTTTATAAACGTTGGGCAACGCGCGCAGCTCGTCTTCCATAAGCCGGGCAACGTTCAGCTCAACCTCATGAGCCGACGCGCCGGGATAGGGAACGGCAACCATTGCTTGCTTCACCGCGATAGCCGGGTCCTCAAGCTTGGGCATGCTTAGAAAGGCAAGCACTCCGGCAATAATTATGCCGGCCATTAGCGACCAGAACAACGTGGGCCGCTGCATAAGAAACTTCGTGAGCCTGTTCATAGCAGATTCCCTACGTTGGTTTCAGACGGCTTGCCGATAACCTTGACTTTTTCGCCTTGCTGCAACGCCGACACTCCGGCGCTTACAACCTTGCTGCCGGCGCTCAGACCGCTGCTGATTTCAGCCATCTTGCCCTTGGGTTCGGGAGCAACTGTTACTGCAGTGCGCTCAACCGTTGAATCGTTTTGCAAAACCCAAACGCTCGTCTGGCCCTCATGGATAAAAACAGCCGAAAGCGGCACCATAACGGCGGAATCGGCCTCGGCTGCCTCAACGGCAACCTCAACGTTCATGCCTGGAGTCAGAGCAGACGGCACTGCACCGTTGAAGCCGAGCCGCATCCGGTAGAGCTGATTGCCGTCGGCCTTGGGGATGATGCTCAGCAGAGTCATCGGATAGCGGCTGATTGAGTCACCCGATGCAACCGCACACTGAAAGCCGGTGAAATCGTTACGAAGGCGGTAGGCTGCGGCCGAAATATCGCAGACCACTTCCATCCGGCCCGAACTGATCATCGAGAACACGGCGGTGCCGGCATCAACCATCTCGCCTTTGGAAAAGTTGACCTGTTCGATAACGCCGTCGGTCGGAGCATAGAGCCGCGTATAGGCCAGCTTGTTCTTGTTTACCTGAAGTTGAACGGCCAGCTGCTTGAGTCCGGCTTCGGCTTTTTCATAGTCGTTGTCGGCCATGCTTTTCTTCTCCATCAGACGGCGTGCGCGCTCAACTTCATTACGGACCTGCTCATATTGAACTTCGAGGGCTTCGACGCCGAGTTTATAGTCGGCATCGTCGAGCTCGGCCAGCAGCTGACCGGCGCTTACGCGAGTTCCCTCCTTCACAAAGATTTTCTTAATTTCGCCGGCTGTTTTAAAGCCGAGGTTAATGGTCGCGTCTTCTTCTACAACGCCTGCAAAAATGCGGCTGAAACTACCCGAGCCGCCTTGCGCTTCGGCAACATAAACGCTTCTCAACGGGGCTCCTTTTCGTTCACCCTCGGAGCAACCACACATTGCCAAAAGCAATAATAGATAAATCGATTTTTTCATAATGGTTGGCATATGTTATTTTCGCGGCAAAGTTCGTCATAAACCACGAAACGCTCATAACCGATTTACGTCAATTTTTGTTCATTTTTTACCATTTAAGCAAAATATGCGCTAAATATTCCCGAAATTTTGACTAACTTTGCAAAAACAATGTATCATACATGAACACTACCGATTCAATCAACATTGCCCAACTCCCCAGCGGCGGCCGAAACATCACCCTCGGCCCCGACCTGTTTATTGTTTCCGATAACATCAATAACAACCATGACCCGGACATCACCAATCAGTTTCTACGAAAGACCGATGCCGGTCAGAAAAACGAGCCGTTCAGAGTGGAGTTCACAACTTTTCTGCTCTGCGTGAGCGGCCACCACAAAATGCGCATAAATCTGGTCGATTATGAGTTTTCGGCCAACACTCTGCTCATTGCTCCGGAAGGCTCGATTGGCGAACGCTCTGGCCTCGACGTAGACTCCGGGTTGCTTATCATAGCATTTTCCAAGAAGATGAATCCTATCGACTCCCCGCTGGTTACCTATGCCGAAATGCTTGATTCGCTTTTCGACGTGCGCTGCCTGTCGCTTCAGCCGGCCGAAACCGAAGCAATCTGCAACATATATAATATTCTGCGCTTACGGCTCGAAGACCCGGCTTTCCCATCGAAAATTGAAATGGCCAAAACGGCGATAATGATGATTGTGAACTTCATTTCCCACTATCTGGTACCGGCCAACACGATTCCGGCCGTTAAGCTTTCGGGCAGCGAAACATTCATCAGGTTCCTGCAGCTTCTTGACCGCCATTGCACCGAGCGGCGCGACATAGAGTTCTACGCATCGGAACTCTCCATGAGCCCGCGCGCCTTGTCGCGAAAAATCCTGATGACTTCGGGTCGCTCCGTGAAAACATGGATAACCGACCGCATAATTCTGGAAGCCAAAGTCCTGCTCAATCAAAACAAGCTGACTGTTCTACAAATTAGCGAACAGCTGGGATTTCCGAACCAATCGTTTTTCGGCACATTCTTCCGCCGCGCAACGGGCCTCTCCCCTCTTGCCTACCGCCGCAAATCAGCCCCACCA
>CAMWSP010000206.1 GCA_947176935.1 uncultured Porphyromonadaceae bacterium
GTTCCACGGTGTACGCGGTTTGATTTGAGTCCGTTCCAGCGTTTGATTTCGCGTATGGTAACGCCATATTTCGTTGCGATGGCCGAGAGGGTTTCGTTGCGGGCAACTTTGTGGGTTATGGTGACGTCGCGCCAGGTGCCTTCCTGACCGGCATATTGGGTCTGCGGGCCACCGACTTCTACGGTTGTGCGCGGGCCGAGGGTTTGCGACAGCGCTACTATCGAGTCGGCATTCATCAGGTAGTTGAAGACGAGCTGCTGGGGCAGTCGGAGAGGGTAGGGGTGAACGTCGCCGGGGATGATGTCTTTGCGATATTGCGGATTGAGCACGCGGAGTTCTTCAACAGGAATGTTGAGGACGTCGGAAATGGCTTTAAAGTATGTGCGGTCGGAGATATGGATGGTGTCGGTGAGTATGGGGCGGCGGGCCAGTGCGGGCGATATGCCGTGGTCGGCATAGTGGGCCATTGCGTAGGTTGCACCGATGAATCCGGGAACGTAGCCGCGCGTTTCGGCGGGCAGGTAGTAGTAAATGTCCCAGAAGTCCATGGGATTTTCGGCTGTTGCGCCTGCGCGTGCGAGGGCTTTGTTGATGTTGCCGGGGCCGCAGTTATAGGCGGCAATGGCGAGGCTCCAGTCGTTGAATATCGAGTAAAGCTGCTTCAGGTATTGGGCGGCTGCACGCGAGGAGGCGAGCGGGTCGCGCCGTTCGTCGACCAGAGTGTTGATTTCCAAGCCGAGACCGCGGGCGGTGGGGAGCATGAATTGCCACAGGCCGGTGGCGCCTGCGCGCGAAACGGCATCGGGGTTAAGGGCAGATTCGATTATAGGCAGGTTGCGCAGTTCCAGCGGGAGTCCTTCGATTTCGAGCGCTTCTTCGAAAATGGGCATATAGTATAGCGACAGGCCCAGCATGGTTTCGACGAGCGGGCGGCGGCGCTCAACGTAGAGGTCGACATAGTTGCGGACTACCGAGTTGAAGGGCATTTCGATGGTGGTGGGCAATTTGTGGAGTCGCGAAATAACCACTTCGTCGGTTGCGGGAATGTCGGGGGTGCCGATGGTGTCGAGCACCGTGTAGTTCCTCAGATACCAGTTCTGCTGCATGGCGTGAACGTCGGCCTGCTGGCTTTCGGGGTAGACGATGGCGGTGTCGGTTATTTCGTATTTGAGGTCGCGGACGTTCAGGGCGTGTATGCCCGGGACAGTTGCGGCCAGTAGGGTGATTGCTGCTATTATCGGTCGAAAATTCATGGTTTGTCGGTTTGGGATGGATTAAAACGATAGGGCCCACTGCACACCGAACGATGGGAGCGGGTTGCGGGTTTGCTGAAATATTACGGGCGACCAGTTCAGCGACAGGTCGGGTGAAATGTCGAAATGAGCGAGCGACGCGTCGACGTAGGCATCGAGTATGGCAACGAGATAAACGCCAATCATGCCAACAATGCAGAGGTCGCGATTGCGTCGGAAATAGTTTTTGCGCGACTGGAATGTGCGTTCCAGCCAGCTATGGTTCAGGGAAGATTCGCTGACTCCCGGCGCGAAGAAGTTCATATAGCTTTTAGTGTCGGGGTCATTATCCATGAGGTCGTTATAGGCGGTGGTGTAGTCGGTGAGCATGGTGTTGTTCCAGCTGGTGGCATATATCAGCCCCATGTAGGCGCCGACCACTATTGGCAGTTTCCAGAATTTGCGGTTATAGATTTGGCCGAGTCCGGGGCATAGCACCGAGAGCCAGGTGGCGCGCGTCGGGTCGGGATTGAACACTCTCATTTGAGTGCCGTCGGCGCTGACCAGCGAGTCGGCGCAGATTTCGAGCGACAGGACCGAGTCGGCCGGGAGAGTTACGAGGCTCAGGTCGAGAGTGTCGGCGGTGATAACGGTTTCGGGCTCCTGAGCCGACGAGGCGAGGAGCCCAAACAAGGCTGCGCAGAGAGCGGTTATTATGAGGCGCAGCGTTGGCATTGTTTATCCTTTAATCGTGTCGAAAATGGCAATCAGGCGAGCCAGTTCCTCGTCGTCGGCAAACGGGAAGGTTATTTTGCCCTGTCCGTTCTTTCCGATAGAGAATTGTACGCGGGTGTTGAACGCGGCCGAGAGATGGCGCTTCAAGCCGTCGTATTCCGCGGCGGCGCGTTTTGCGGCAGCGGCAGGCTTGGCGTCGTCGAGCGGTTCGCCCGCCTCGGCGCGTTGGCGATATTGCTTGGCCAGCTCCTCGACGCGGCGCACGCTCAGTCCCTGGTCGAGAATCTCGCCATAGAGCTTGAGCTGCAGTTTGGGGTTGTCGAGGGTGAGGAGAGTGCGCGCGTGGCCCATGTCGAGGCGTTTGTCGCGCAGTCCCAGCTGCACTTCGGCCGGGAGTTTCAGCAGGCGCAGGAAGTTGGCAATGGTTGTGCGCTTCTTGCCGATACGCTCCGAAAGGCGCTCCTGGGTCAGACTATACTGTTCGATGAGTTTTTTGAACGTCAGGGCGATTTCGATAGCGTTGAGGTCCTCGCGCTGAATGTTCTCGATGAGGGCCATTTCCGTCAGCTCGGCATCGTTGGCGGTGCGTATATAAGCCGGCACGGAGGTGAGTCCCGCCAGTTTAGCGGCGCGGAAACGGCGCTCGCCTGCGATAATCTGATATTCGTCGGGTCCGGTTTTGCGCAGGCTCAGCGGCTGAATGATGCCGAGTTCCGCGATTGACGAAGCCAGCTCGGCGAGCGCTTCTTCAT
>CAMWSP010000207.1 GCA_947176935.1 uncultured Porphyromonadaceae bacterium
CAATCGCACCGCGCGGCTGAATTTTCATTACCGCCGGCCATGGTTCGCCCAGAATATCGCCCGGACTCAGTTCCGAGGTATATTCTGGCGTGGTCGGTTCGGTAGGGAGTGTCACTATCCCCTGCCCTATTGTCGCAGCGTGAACTCTGGGCCGGACAGCACTGCCGAACTTCAGGTCGAATAGCAATTCCTTGCACTCACTGCGCGTGCCTACAGCATAAACGTCTGTAACGCCCGGCAACTCTTCGATACTATGCGAAATGTCGAGCATGGGTGAGGCTTTGATTATCAGACGGCCGGCGATGCGCTGAATGGCCGGAAGCAGTTCGCACACGTTGGGCGCGCATTGTGTCAGTGAATAGAGTCTTGATCCATCGGCTGCGCGCCTTGCAGGGTCGATGAACGCCACGTCGAAGCTGCCTGCCGGCTGCTGCTCAATCCACTCGCGACAATCGGCATTGACAGCCTCTACGTTGATAAGCCCTAAGCTTGCTGCATTCGGTACGATTGCCGCTGCAACGTCAGGATTCAGGTCAAGACACACAACCGACTCGGCTTTGCGAGCCAGATGGAACGCGTCGATTCCCAAGCCGCAGGTAAGGTCAACTACTTTTTCGCCACCTTGAAGTAGCGATGCGTGGAATTCCGCCACACTGTCGGCCGAGGCCTGTTCGGCGCTGAGTGCCGTCGGAAAGCGGAAGTCGGGGGCGGATAGCAATGTCGCCGCGAGCTTGGCGGAAGCTCGGCGGCGACATTCATCCTGAAGTATTTTGTCGAGCTCCTGCGGATTGCCCTTGGCGCGAAGAATGCGCGCGGCGGCATCATCCTTGCGGGAGCGGGATTTCATCAGATAATGTATTGGCTGGAAATGGATTCGTTGTTGTGCACTCGGCGGATAGTATCGGCAAAGAGGTGTGCAACGCTCAGAATCGTAGCCTTCTTGCAGTCCTTGGTGAAAGGAATCGAGTTGGTGAACATCAGCTCGGTCAGAGCGCATTTGTCAACGCGTTCGCTGGCGGGGTCGCTCATGATTGCGTGCGAGCAGAGGGCGCGCACGCTCTTGGCGCCGTTTTCCATCATCAGGTCAGCGGCTTTGGTCATTGTGCCGGCGGTGTCGACCATATCGTCGATAATGATAACGTTCTTGTCCTTAACGTCGCCAATAACGGTCATTTTTTCAACCACGTTGGCCTTTGCGCGCTGCTTGTGGCAGAGAATCAGCGGAACATTGAAATACTTGGCGTAGGAGTTGGCGCGTTTTGCACCGCCAACGTCGGGCGAGGCGATAACCAGATCCTTGAGTTTGAGGCTCTCAATGTAGGGAACGAACACCGACGAAGCATAGAGGTGGTCAACGGGAACGTTGAAGAAGCCCTGAATCTGATCGGCGTGGAGGTCCATGGTGATTACGCGGGTCACGCCGGCAGCACTGAGCAGGTCGGCAACCAGCTTGGCGGCAATGGAAACGCGCGGTTTGTCCTTGCGGTCCTGACGGGCCCAGCCGAAATAGGGAATCACGGCAACGATGCTGTGGGCGGAAGCACGCTTGGCGGCGTCAATCATCAGGAGTAGCTCCATCAGGTTGTCGGTGTTGGGGAAAGTTGACTGAACCAGATAGACTTCGCAACCGCGAATCGATTCTTCGAAAGAAACTTCGAATTCACCATCAGCGAAGTGCTGGATGTTCATCTGGCCAAGGGGCACGCCGAGGTCTTTGCAGATTTCTTCGGCCATATAGCGCGACTTGGTACCTGAAAACACCTTAAAAGGTGGGAGCTGTGAGTTCATGAGTTATGAGCTTTGTTATTGGGTTGATGATAGTTTCGTGTGCGCACGGGGGGACTCGAACCCCCACGTCTTTCGACACCAGATCCTAAGTCTGGCGCGGCTACCATTACGCCACGTGCGCCTAACAACGCTGCAAAGTTACCTATTTTCCTCAATCTATCCAAAAAAAATTGCTCACTTTTTTCGCCTCTTGCATATATTCTAAAAAAGGTGTAAATTTGCAGCGGAAAAAATCCAAATAAAACTTTTTAAATCAACATAACCATTCATGAGAAAGAAAATTGTTGCCGGCAACTGGAAAATGAACACCACTCTTGCCGAAGGCGTAGGTCTGGCCAAAGACGTAAACGAAGCCCTGAGCACCCGTAAACCCAACTGCGACGTAGTTATCTGCGTTCCGTTCACTCATCTGGCTTCTGTTGCTGCCGTTATCGACTCCAACAAGCTCGGCCTCGGTGCTGAAAACTGCGCTGACCACGTTAAAGGTGCCTACACCGGCGAAGTATCCGCTCCTATGGTAGCATCTACCGGTGCGAACTATGTTATCCTGGGCCACAGCGAACGTCGTCAGTACTACGGTGAAACCTCCGAAACCCTGAAGACTAAGGTTAACCTCGCTCTCGAAAACAACCTCACCCCCATTTTCTGCATTGGTGAAGTTCTTGAAGAACGCGAAAACGGCAGCTATCTCAACGTTGTCAAGGCTCAGATTGAAGAAGCTCTCTTCGAACTCTCCGCTGAAGACTTCGGCAAACTCATTCTTGCCTACGAACCCGTTTGGGCTATCGGCACCGGCAAAACCGCAACCGACGACCAGGCTCAGGAAATGCACGCATTCATCCGCGGTGTCATCGCCGACAAGT
>CAMWSP010000208.1 GCA_947176935.1 uncultured Porphyromonadaceae bacterium
GGCCAACGAAGTGGCTGTCGCGCTGGCCGTCCATAACAAGAACGTTATAGCCGCGACCTGTTGCGTCATTGATGTAAGAGAACTGGGCGGTGGGGTCGGTGGTGTAGAGGAACACGAGGTTCTTATCGGCATCGGTCTGCGTTCCTTCGATGAGCTTCTTATATTCATCGATGGTATAGTAGCTGCCTTCGGTATCTTTGAGCAGGCAGAATTTCATTGCGGCGTCGCGGAACTTGTCGTCAGTCAGCATGCCGTATTCAATGAAAATCTTTATGTCGTCCCATTTAGCCTCAAAGTCCTTGCGGTCGGCCTTGAAGATTTCTTCGAGGCGCTGCGAAACCTTTTTGGTGATGTAGCCCGAAATTTTCTTGACTGCGGAATCGCTCTGAAGGTAGCTGCGGCTAACGTTCAGAGGAATATCAGGAGAGTCGATAACACCCTGAAGCAACATCATGAATTCGGGAACCACGCCTTCAACCGAATCGGTAACGAATACCTGATTCGAATAGAGCTGGATGCGGTTCTTGGTGATTTCGAAGTTGTTGTGAATCTTGGGGAAGTATAGAATACCGGTCAGAGTGAAGGGATAGTCAACGTTGAGGTGAATCCAGAAGAGCGGGTCGTCCTGGCCGGGATAGAGTTCGTGGTAGAAGTCGAGATAATCTTTTTCGGTCAACTCTGCCGGTTTCTTGGTCCATGTTGGTTCGGTGGAGTTGATAACTTTTCCGTCGGTTTCAACCGGCACGGGGAGGAAGCGGCAATATTTGCGGAGGAGGGTGTCGATGCGTGCCTGTTCGAGGAACTCCTTGCTTTCGTCGTCGATGTATAGGATGATGTCGGTGCCGCGGGTAGCCTTGTCGCAAGGTTCAAGTGTGTAGGCCGGCGAGCCGTCGCATTCCCAGCGCACTGCCTGCGCGCCTTCCTGATAGCTGAGGGTGCGGATTTCCACTTTCTTCGATACCATGAATGCCGAGTAGAAGCCCAGACCGAAGTGGCCGATGATGCCGTTGGCAGTGTCCTTATACTTATTAACGAATTCCTCAGCGCCGGAGAATGCAATCTGGTTGATGTATTTTTCAACATCGTCGGCCGTCATGCCGATACCATGGTCGGAAACTGTAAGCGTGCCAGCTTCCTTGTCGATAGTGACGGTGACTTTCAGATCGCCGAGTTCACCTTTGAATTCACCGAACGAAGCGAGGGTTTTGAGCTTCTGGGTGGCGTCGACGGCATTGCTGACGAGCTCGCGCAGAAAGATTTCGTGGTCGCTATATAGGAATTTTTTAATTACGGGAAAAATGTTTTCGGTGGTAACACCGATAGAGCCTTGTTTTTTTTTAATTGATTCCATACTTTGAAATATTTGGTTTTTATTTCAGAATATCAAACAACGTGCCAAACTGAAAAGTTTGGTTAAAAAAGTCCGAGACCTGAAAGGAAAATCAGCGTTATGCAGATGGGAGCTATGAACCGAAGGCAGAAAAGCAGGCAATTTACCGTGAGCCGCGACACTCCGCGCAGTTGCGCCTCAACTGCCTTACGCTTCATGTTGAAGCCCACATACAGCGAAATAAAGATTCCGCCGATAGGCAGCAAAATGGTGCTTGAAGTGAAGTCGAAAAGGTCGAACACCGTCATGCTGAAAATCTTGATGTCGGCCAGCGGACCGAACGAAAGGGAACATATCGTGCCGAAAACCGCTGCAATGGCGATTGTAAGGCCGGTTGCCGACGAACGCGACATTTTGCGCTCCTCGCAGAAATAGGCGATTGAGTTTTCGGCCATGGAGATAGTTGAGGTGAGCGAGGCCAGAAGCAGCAGAAAGAAGAACAGCGGCGACCAAAGTCGGCCGAGCGTCATGTTGTGAAAAATGGCAGGCAGGACCTCAAAGCCCAGTTTCGCGCCGCCGGCAGGCGATTCGCCGTAGGAGAATACTGCCGGAAATATGACAAGACCTGACATTATGGCAACCAGAGTGTCAAGGCCGGCAATAGTTACCGCGCTACGCAGCAGCCGGGTCTTGGAGTTGAAGTAGCTGGAGTAGGTAATGAGCACTCCCAGGCCTATGCTGAGGGAGAAGAATGCCTGCCCCATGGCTCCGAGCCAGACCTGCGGGGTGAGTTCCGAGAAGTCCGGTTTGAAAAGGAATTCCAGACCTTGGCGAGCTCCGGGCAGAGTCAGCGAATTCAGCGCAAACAGCAGCAGAATGGCAAAGAGCATCGGCATCATAAGATTTGACATCTTTTCAATGCCTTTCTGCACGCCGCGGCGCAGAATAAAGAAATTGGCACCGAGAAAGAGTAATGTCCAGATGACCGACTGCCATGAAGCGGTGAATTCGCCGAATTGCTCATGGAGTTCGGCCTGGGTGGAAGCGCCGGAGAAATCAGACAGGGAACGAATAATGTAGTCGGCGGTCCAGCCGGCCACCACACTGTAGAAACTGAGAATCATCAGCGCGGCAATGATTCCGATGAAGCCGATATAGTTCCAGGCGCGCGAGCCGGGAAGCTTTTTGAATGCGCCGTAAACGTTGGCACGCGCCGAACGGCCAATGATGAATTCTGCTGTGATTACGGGTATGCCGATTGCAAAGATAAATAGCAGATAAATTGCTGTAGAAAAGAACTAAAGGGAAAAGAAAGC
>CAMWSP010000209.1 GCA_947176935.1 uncultured Porphyromonadaceae bacterium
GGGTTACAGCTGCCTGGCCGTTCATTGCCATTTCGGGCTGCGGGGTGACGAAGCCGACCGCGACCTTGACCATTCGCGCGAGCTTGCCCGGCGGTTTGGCGCGGAGTTCCGTAGCGTCAGGTTCCAGACGGCGGAATATATGGCTGCCCACGGCGTGTCGGCCGAAATGGCCTGCCGCGAGCTGCGCTATGACTATTTCGAGCAACTGCGCCATGAAACGGGCGCGGAGGCAATAGCAGTGGGCCACCACCGGGAGGACAACATCGAAACGTTTTTTCTAAATCTGCTGCGCGGGTCGGGTATTCACGGCCTGCGGGGAATGCTGCCCCGGCGCGGGTGTATTATCCGGCCGCTGCTATGTGTTTCCAAAGCCGAAATTCTCGATTATCTCCGAGAAAACGGAATTGACTACATAACCGACTCATCGAATCTTTCCAACGATTTCAAGCGCAATCGGCTGCGCAACAGTGTGCTGCCGCTGCTCGAACGCGAGTTTCCCGGGGCTGCCGATGCGATTGAGCGCTCTTTGGCGAATCTGCGCGGCAATGAAGCGCTTTATAACTCGCTGATGCCTGAGCGGCGAGACTCGCTCGAGGGCGTTTCGCCCACGCTGCTCCACGAATGGCTCGCCCCGATGGGCTTCAACTCCGACCAGTGCGAGCAGATTCTGCAGTCGGCTTCGGGGGCAGTGTTCCGCTCCGTGACTCACCGGCTGACGCTCTGCCCCGGCGGGCGATACATTATTGAGCCGCTCGGCGCTGAAGGCAGTCGCCCGTGGCTGAGCGGAAGGATTGTTGACAGACCCGCCGACTTTTTGCCCTGTCGGGGTGTTTTGTATTTAGACGCCGACGCGGTTGGCGACGATGCGCGCTGGGAGCTGCGCCCCTGGAAGCAGGGCGACCGCATGAGGCCGTTCGGCATGAAGGGGACCAAGCTCGTTAGCGACCTGCTTGCCGAAGCCGGAGTGCCCGCATCGCACCGCCCGCAGAGCTATGTGCTGACCGTTGGCGGCGACATAGTCTGGGCCGTTGGTGTCCGCGCTTCGGCGCTCTATCCTGTAACCGAAAACACAAAACGAATAATTGAAATACGCCATGAAAAAACAGATAACGACTGACTACGAGGTTGTTACCATCGATGAACTGACCACCGACGAACGCCAGCTGGTAGAGCTGGCTCAGCAGGCGACCTACCGCAGCTATGCTCCGTATAGCCACTTCTGCGTCGGAGCGGCTATTCGCCTGAGCGACGGCGCCATGGTCACCGGTGCCAACCAGGAAAACGTGGCCTATCCGAGCGGCACGTGCGCCGAGCGCACGGCGTGCTTTTATGCTCATGCCGAACATCCCGATGCCCGCTTCGAGGCGATAGCCATAGCCGCGCGCGGCACTGACGGCGAGCCACTGGCGGAACCGATATCGCCCTGCGGCGCCTGCCGACAGGCGCTGATGCAGTATGAAGTTCTGGCCGGCGCGCCGGTTGAAGTGCTCCTTGTTGGTCGCGAGGCGATTTATCGGCTGCCGTCGGTGCGCTCACTGCTGCCTTTTGCGTTTACTTCGCTTTGAACCCTCGAAAATTTACCTGGAGAACCTTGTTTTTCAAAAATTTGTTGTATCTTTGTACCCTTAGAGCAATAATGATATGAAAACGCCTTATCAAATTGAAAAAATCAGAGCGGTGATACTCTATATTATGCAGAGTTTCACTGAAGGGGTAGACTATATTAAATTATTTAAGATTCTCTACTTTGCCCAGCAGAATCATCTTGCCAAATATGGTAGGGTGATTGTTGATGAGTCGTTTCGCGCATTGAAGCATGGACCAGTGCCAACTTATACCTACAAAGGTCTGCAAATTGCGGAAGGTAAGCCGCTTGATGGCGACTTTGAGAATTTCCTGAAAAACATAGAAGTAAAAGACAAGAAGGTTTTCGCAACCTCTCTGCCAGATTTGGACTATATTTCCGGAGCGGAAAAACGAAGCCTTGATGCCTCGATTGCAAAATATAGGGATATTGATCCATATGATTTGTCGGCTTTATCGCACGACTCGGCTTGGAAAGAGGCCAACGAGCGTATGATAGACGACCCTCAAAAGAACTTCATGACCCTTATTGATATAGCCCGTGCCGGAAATGCCTCTGAGGAAATGGTTGACTATATCCGGGAAAAGCAGATTCTTAAAAACGCTTTGGCCTAACGGTTATGGTGGATTTCAGAGGAGCGCTTCAGCGCCTGAAAGCACAAATGGACGATGCGGAAGCGGTTGATATGTCCTCAGTGAAAGTCGGTGATATAATTTATGTGCCGATGGATGAGGAGGACGGCTTGACGCTAAGGAACGGATACGCTACACGAAAGAAATATATAGTAATCATAGGTTTTACACCTGAGGGAATTGCAGTTGGAGCATTGCTTATCAATTCCGAAATAAACCCCGCAAAGCGTTCTGCCGAAATGATGGATTGCCAATATCCGTTGCTTTCGCGACATTATCCGCAGATTTTGGATTATGACAGTTGGCTTGACTGCTCCGATATCTTTGAGTTATCGAAAGAAAAGATTGCAGAAAGAAGCGGTAAGCTTAAAGGCAGTCTGACGGCTGCAGATAAGGAA
>CAMWSP010000210.1 GCA_947176935.1 uncultured Porphyromonadaceae bacterium
CCTTTGACCTGCTCTCGTCAGGGCTTATGGCCTATGCCCACGGCGGCTACTACTCGCTCGGGCAGAAGCTCGGCAAGTTCGGCTTCTCGGTAGAAAAGAAAAAGAAATCCAAAAAATAATTCTCACTATCATTTCTCACTTTTAATGGAAAAAGATACCGAAATTTTCGACATCATCGAGCAAGAAAACATTCGTCAACACAAAGGCATCGAGCTGATTGCCTCGGAAAACTTCGTTTCCGACCAGGTCATGAAGGCCATGGGCTCATGCCTCACGAATAAATATGCCGAAGGCTATCCCGGCCACCGCTACTATGGCGGCTGCGAAGTGGTCGACAAGGCCGAGCAGGTTGCAATCGACCGCGTTTGCCGTCTGTTCGGTGCCGAATACGCCAACGTGCAGCCCCACTCCGGCGCCCAGGCCAACATGGCGGTGTTCATGACCTGCCTCAATCCCGGCGACAAGTTCCTCGGCCTGAACCTGAGCCACGGCGGCCACCTCAGCCACGGCAGCCCCGTAAACTTCAGCGGCCTGATGTATGAGGCGCTCGAATATAACGTTCGCGAATCCGACGGCCTTATCGACTACGAGCAGATGGAGGAAGTTGCCCGCCGCGAACGTCCGAAACTGATTGTAGGCGGCGCATCGGCCTACTGCCGCGAATGGGACTACGCACGCATGCGCAAACTCGCCGACGAAATCGGCGCCATTCTTATGATTGACATGGCCCACCCCGCAGGCCTCATCGCCGCCGGCGAGCTCGACAATCCCGTCAAATACGCCCACATCGTAACCTCCACCACCCACAAAACCCTCCGCGGACCTCGCGGCGGCCTGATTCTGATGGGCAAGGATTTCCCCAATCCCTGGGGCAAAACCACTCCCAAGGGCGAGGTAAAAATGATGTCGGCTCTGCTCAACAGCGCCGTTTTCCCCGGCGCTCAGGGTGGCCCGCTGGAACATGTAATTGCCGCTAAGGCAGTCGCTTTCGGCGAAGCTCTGACCCCCGAGTTCAAGGAATACGGCAAGCAGATACGCAAAAACGCCAAGGCCATGGCCGAAGCGCTCAATGCCCGCGGCTATAAACTCATCTCCGGCGGCACCGACAACCACTGCATCCTGATTGACCTGCGCACCAAATTCCCCGAACTGACCGGCAAAGTAGCTGAAAAAGTGCTCGTTGAGGCAGACATCACCGCCAATAAGAACATGGTGCCCTTCGACTCACGCTCTCCCTTCCAGACCTCGGGCATCCGCCTGGGTACCGCCGCCATCACCACCCGCGGCGTGAAGGAAGACAAAATGGCCGACATCGTTGAGTTCATCGACACCGTGCTCTCCAACCACGACAAACCCGAGGTCATTGCCGACGTCCGCGCCCGCGTGAACGCCATGATGGCCGAATATCCGATTTTCGCTTACTAAATGGAATTCTGGGAATACATTCACCAGCCGTGGCTCTACGCCACCCTGTCGATAACGTATTTCCTGTCCATCATAACCGTTATATTCGTAATTCTCGGTGAGAACCGCAACCCGGTCAAATCTTTGGCCTGGGTTACGGTTCTCATTCTTCTGCCCGCAATCGGGCTGGTGCTATATTTTTTCTTTGGCCGGAACATCAAGAACAAGCGCATGATTTCGCGCCGAAGCAAACGCCGCCTGCGCCGGTCGGTGAAACTTCCGTCGCCACCGCGCCGACCCAAAGACCTGCCTGCCGAAAGCGAGCAGCTGGCACGACTGACCGAAACACTCGTCGGCGGCCCCTACTACAGCGGCAACCGCGTCGACATTTTCAGCAGCGGCACCGACAAGTTCAACGCACTAAAAGCCGACCTGCAAGCTGCCAAGCACTCGATTCACCTGCAATACTACATATTTGAGAACGACACCATAGGCAAGGAAATCGCCCAAATTTTGCGCGAAAAAGCCAAACAGGGCGTCAAAGTGCGCGTAATCTACGACCATGTCGGCTCAATCCATGTTTCATCCGACTTTTTCAAGCGTCTGCGCAAGGATGGGGTCGAAGCCTATCCGTTCTTCAAGGTGGCATTCACCGCGCTGGCCAACAAGGTCAACTGGCGTAACCACCGCAAAATCATCATCATCGACGGAATGGTCGGCTACATCGGCGGCATGAACATTGCCGACCGCTACCTCGACGGCGGCAAGCGCTTCAAGCTCTGGCGCGACTGCCACCTGCGAATCCAGGGGCCCGCCATTGCCGCGCTCCACTATTCGTTTGCGCGCGACTGGAACTTCATGGGACGCGAACTGCTCGAGGAAACTCCCGATTTCACTCCCGTGGGCAACATCGGCATGCAAATCGCAACCGGCGGCCCGATGAGTCCGTGGAACACCTTAGGGCAGATTTTCCTCCAGGCAATTTCAAACGCCAAGAAGCGCATCTGGATTCAGACACCCTACTTCCTGCCGCCCGACTATCTGGTCAGAGCCCTGCAGAACGCCGCGCTGGCCGGCGTTGACGTCAGAATCATGATGCCGCGCCATAGCGACTCTCGCCTGCTCGTCTACGCATCTCGCAGCTACTTCGCCGAATGCCTGCGAGCCGGAATCAAGTTCTACCTCTTCGAA